>DXHG01000013.1 GCA_019113455.1 Candidatus Treponema faecavium
ATCCCGGTTCAAACGTTACGTTCGCAATGTGAACCGGACAGTCTTTTCCGCCCATGCGCACCGGATTCAGATACGAGCTGCCGACAAAATACTGTGCGTATCCCGTATTGGGCTCGCCCAAACCGAACACATTTGCGCGGTCAAATGCTGCTTTGTCCATAACTTCTGCCTCCATAATAAAGATGTTATTTTTTGCGTGCGGCGTCGATGCAGGCGAGCGCGTTCAGGCTGCGCGGATACCCGATATACGGCAGGATATGGTGCACCGCGCTGACAAGAAACTGCGCGCCGTTTCCGACAGCCATATTGCCCGCCGCATGGCTGGTAAGCTGCGCTTCGCAGCCGCCCTGCGCCGCAAGAAAACAAAACGTAATCAGTTCGCGCATACGGATATCAAGGCCGCCGCGCGTGTAATAGTCTCCGAAACAGTTTGACGCAAGCCATGCCGTAACCGCACGCCGTTCAGGCGGCGCGGATTTCCAGTTTTCGCGCATCTGTTCGCCGAACACGGCTGTCTGCACAGCGTTTCCGCGTGCGCGCCGCTCATCCGCGCTGTGCAGAGCAGCCTCCGCCGGCTGTTCTGCAGCAAGCGGGAGCGCTGCGCCGTTCTGTCTCAATACCTCGTTTGCCGCAGTGAGAAACGGGCGCGTTTTTGCAAATCCCAGATACGCCGCAGATTGATAGATAATTTCTTTTATTTCTGCCGCAGAAACGCCCGCGTTCAGCGCGGCGCAAAGCATAACGGCAAATTCTTCCTGCGCCTGTGCGCCGAGCAGCGCCGCAAGAATCGCAATAGAGCGCGTGCGCCGGTCAAGCTGCACGGACGCTTCTGCGAGCACCTCCCCGTAGGCAAAATTGTAAAACAGCGCCATAAACTCACCGTCTGAAGCGAACAGCCCGCCGTCCGCCTGAGATTCCGGTCCTATTCCCAGCCGCCGGCACTCCGCTGCGGCCTCCTCCGTCAATTCCGTGTTCATTAACACTGCCTCCCGTAATTTTCATGTATATGCGTGCAGCGCGCACTGCGCCCGCGTGTCAGAATACCATGCTTACCGCCCATCCCAGTGCAAGGGAACAGGCAGCGGCAAACAGCAGATAATACGTAAAATGGCGCGCGCCCAGCACGATTTTAAGCGCACCCAGGTTCGTTATTTTAGTGGCAGGCCCCATAATCATAAACGCCGCAGCCGCGCCTTTTGACATGCCCATCGCCAGCCACTGCATAAGGATGGGTATCGTGCCGCCGCCGCACATATACAGCGGCACTCCAATCGCGGCGGCCATGAGCACGCCGAATCCTTCGTGCTTGCCGAACAGCGATGCAAACGCATCCGCCGGCACATACCGCTGAAACAGCGCAGACAGCACAATGCCGAGCAGAAAATATCCGCCGGTGGCTCTGACATTGCGCACAAGGTTTTTCAAAAGCCGCAGCGCCATGTTGGGGTCGGTATCTCTGCCCGCAGCAGCCGAAAATTTGCTGAAATCAAAAAACGCAGCCTTCCTGCCGCACAGACGCACCAGAAGCCCTGCCAGTATGCCGCACAGAAAACACGATGCAAGCCTGATAAGCAGCAATTCCGTTCCCAGCGCGGAGCTGTATATAAGAAGCTGCGGGTTCAGAAGCACCGAGCTCATCATAAATGACGCAAGCCAGTCTTCTTCCATGCCGTTTTCTGCTACGGAGGCGGCAACCGGTATCGTGCCGTACATGCACAGCGGAGAAAGAATCCCCAGCGCGCTTGCTATGACAATACCGAATATCCCTAACCGCCGGCCGCTTAAACCCGCAAACAGCCGATGGATACGGTCTTTGGCAAATACCGATATGACCGAACCAATCAGCATACCCAAGATCCAGTACCCCGCTATCTGCTCAAACTGAACGCTGCTGTAGTACCACAAATACACGGCTTCGCGCTTGAGTATATCCATAACCATCAGGCTGATTCCTCGCTTTGTCCCATCATGCGCATGTGCAGAGCCTACTGTATGGAGTCAACTCCATGTCAAGCAAGCGGGATGCAAAACTGCCGCAGCACATACTGCGTCAGAGTAAACGCCGATTCCTTAAGCAAGGAACAGTCAGGCTTGACAAAGATATGATTCCGTACTAAAAAGGCACACACTGCACTACAGAAAGGAGCGAAGACATACAACATGAAAATACTTCTGCGGTTTATAAAACCGTATACCGGTCTTTGCATATGCACACTGATTGTCATGGTACTGGACGCTGCCGGAGGCCTGCTGATTCCATCCATAACGGCAGCCATGATCAACAGCGGAATCAGCGGAGCGCGTATGGAATATCTTATCCAAAACGGTATATACATGTTTATTGCGGCAGCTGGCGCAAGCATAAGCGGCATTGCTGCAAGTTATTTGAGCGCCCGTCTTTCTGCAAACGTTGGGCGAGACCTGCGAAACAGCATATACGACGCGTCGCTTGCATTTTCGTCGCATGATTTTGAACAGTTCGGCACTGCTTCCATGATTACCCGCACGCTTAACGATGTAACCATCGTGCAGCAAGGGCTCGCATGGTTTATTCAAATGGTGCTGCCCGTGCCGGCGGTCTGTATTTTGGGCATTGTGCTTGCGTTTTCCATTGATACCATGATGGGTTTTCTTTTAATCGGCGTTACGGCGTTCATTATCCTTTTGGCGTTTTGCATCACACGCAGGGCGTCTGCAATTTTCAGCAGGCTCCAGCAGTTCCTTGATACCATGAACCGCATCCTGCGCGAAAATATTACCGGTGTCCGCGTTATCCGCGCGTTCAATAAGGAACAGCACGAGCAAATACGCATGAACCGCTCGTTTGAATCGTATGCGGAATCGGCCATCAAGGCAAACAGGCTGTTTGCCGGTCTTGAAAGCGCCGCGATTCTGTCCGTAAACGTGTGCATCGTGCTGATTCTCGGGCTTGGCGCAAACCGCACCGGAGCGGGGTTTATGCAAATTGGCGATATTACCGCGCTCACGCAGTACGCCGTTATGATACTGTTCTATATTATAATGGCGCAGATGGTCATCATGCTGATTCCCCGTGCGCTTATCTGTATGCGGCGCATTGCGGATGTGCTGCAGCTCGCTCCGGAAATTACCGACGGCGTGCGGCCGCCTGAGCAGGCACACGAAAAAACGGACGGCACGATCAGTTTCAGAAATGTCAGTTTCCGTTTTGCGGATGCTGACGAAAACACTTTGCAGCATATAACGTTCACCTGCAAAAAAGGCGAGACGGCCGCCATTATCGGCAGCACCGGCAGCGGAAAGTCAACGATAGCTAAACTTATCCTTCGCCTGCACGATCCGACTTCCGGCAGTATTCTGCTTAACGGCACGGATATACGCTGTATGACGCAGCACGAACTACGCACGCATATTGCATACGTGCCGCAGCAGGCGTGGCTTTTTTCAGGCTCAATCGCAGATAACCTGCGGTATGGAAACAGTGAAGCTGACGAAGCGGATATATGCCGCGCGTTAACCGCCGCGCAGGCGTCGTTTGTGTTCAGCCTGCCTGACGGCATCCATTCCCGCGCGGCGCAGGGCGGGCGCAATTTCTCCGGCGGGCAAAAACAGCGTCTTGCTATAGCCAGGGCACTCATAAAGCAAGCGGATATATATATTTTTGACGATAGCTTTTCGGCGCTTGATTTTAAGACTGACGCAGCATTGCGCAAGTCTCTTGCCCGGGAACCGGTAATGCAGGATGCCGCGTGTCTGATTATCACGCAGCGCATCAGCACAATCAGGCACGCGCATCAGATTATCGTGCTGGAAGAAGGAAAGATTGCCGGAATCGGGACGCATGAGCAGCTCATGCGCTCCTGCGCCGTGTACCGAGACATAGCGGCATCGCAAATGAATGGGGAACAGCCATGAGCGAGTATGAAAACAGCGCGGATGTCTTTGCTGCGGAAGACGATTTTGAACTGCCAAACAACGCTGCAAAAACAATCAGGCGCCTGTGGATTTCGCTGAATAATCAGCGCGCGCGGCTTGCAGCAGTGCTGGCGTCGGTCATTTTATATACTGTTCTTTCCATTGCTGCGCCCGCGTACAGCGCGCATACCGTCGATGTGCTCTGGAATAATATCGTGCAGGCGCTTTCAGCCGGAACGGTATTCCGCATCACATGGGCAAACGGAGGCAGGGAGCTTGCAGCCCTGCTGCTGCTGTACGCCGCGGCTGCCGGCTTTTATATGTTTCAGTCGCTCATTATGGCAAGTTTTGCCGAAACGCTCACGCTGCGCCTCAGAACGGAAATCGGGCGCAAATTGGCACGGCTTCCGCTTTCGTATTTTGACCGGACAAAAACCGGCGCCATTTTAAGCCGTGCAGTCAGCGATCTTGACAAAACGTCGGAAGCATTGCAGACAGGAATACTCAAACTGTTTACAGCAAGCGGCATGATTATCGGCTCGCTGTGCATGATGTTCCGGTTCAGCAGGACGCTGACGGTGATATTTCTGGCGGTTACAGGCATCGCACTTGGTGCAACAAAGATTGTTTCTGCAAAAACATTGCGGTACACGGCTCGGAGGCAGCAGTGCGTGAGCACTGTAACCGCCCTTATAGAAGAAGCGTACAGCGGGCGCGTTATCATCAAATCATTTAACCAGGAAGAAAACAGTTCCCGCACACTGCACGAAGCGGCAGAAGAGCTTGCACAGGCGTCAAAAAAGGCGGATTTTATTATCAATGCAATCAATCCCGCAATTCGCCTGATTACCCGAATCGGCCACGTGCTGCTTGCCGTGTTTGCAGGCAAAATGCTTTTAGACGGTACGATGAGCATCGGCGTGTTTCAGGCTTTTTTCCAATATGTGCATCAGGCCTCCGAACCGCTTACCGAAGCCGCATATGTCATAAACAGCATGCAGTCGGCGCTGGCGTCCGTGGAGCGCGTATACGAGCTGCTTGACGAACAGGAAATCCCTGATGATACGGGAAAGCTGTCATACCTGCCTGCCGTGCGCGGCGCGGTTGAATTCAGAAATGTGCGGTTTGGGTACACGGCATCGAATGTGCTCATGCAGTGCGTCAGTTTTTCTGCCGCTCCGGGACAAAAAATCGCCATTGTAGGCAGCACCGGTGCAGGAAAAACGACGCTTATCAATCTGCTCATGCGCTTTTATGAGCTGAACGGCGGGCACATCCTTTTAGACGGAACGGATATCACGCATATGAGCAGAGCCGCGCTCAGAAACAGCTTTGGCATGGTGCTGCAGGATACATGGCTTTTCGGCGGGACGATTGCAGAAAATATCGCCTACGGCAAACCGGATGCCGGCAGGCAGGAAATTATCGCCGCCGCGAAAGCCGCACGCGCGGATTTTTTTATCCGCACAATGCCTGACGGCTATGATACCGTGCTGAATACTGACACGGAAAACATATCCGCGGGACAGCGCCAGCTTTTAACGATAGCGCGTGCATTTCTCTGCAATCCTGCCGTAATCATTCTGGACGAGGCAACGTCGAGCGTCGACACCCGCACGGAACAGGAAATAGGAAAGGCGATGAAGGCGCTTATGAAAGGCAGAACCAGCTTTGTCATTGCACACCGGCTGTCAACGATTACAGACGCCGATTTGATTCTTTTTATGCAGCACGGAGACATTATTGAACAAGGCACGCATACCGATTTGCTGAAAAAGCACGGAGCATACGCAGAACTCTATTACAGTCAATTTACATAGTGTGCGCAGCGGCAGCCTTGCAAAACTGATGCCAACCAGCGCCGGCAAGCATGTGCACGCCATAAACTTACACAAACAGCACGCTGCTGTACCGCCCGCACGTTTTGAGGGCCAGCCTCAAAACGTGCAGTTTGAGGAGCTGACGCCAGTCAGCTCCTCAAGCCTAGATCGCCATATCGAGTTTTGACACAAGCTGCGAGTTAAGACGGCGGCAGTCGTCGTCGTCAAGACCCAACTGCTTTGCGCGCGTTAAATCGTTCATCGCGGCAAGATAATCGGATAATTTATAGTACGACAGCGCGCGCCGGTAATACACGTGCGACTGAAACTCGTTTATTTCAAGCGACTGCGTAAAATACTCTATCGCCTGGCTGTCGTTGCCTTCGATGCAGCTGACAATGCCGATATAGTACAGCGAACGGAAATTCTTTGGGTCATACTGCACGCTGTCCAAAAAATCTGCCAATGCGTTATCAAACATGTTCTGCGCAAAATGCGCCATACCGCGGTGTTTGTAAATAACGGAGAGCACCGTGTCGTTTGGAGGCGGAATAGTATTTATAATGCGCGTGTAAATCTCAATCGCACGGTCTATTTGGCCGGTATTGTGCGCGTGCAGCGCTTCAAGTATCATATCGTCTATCGTGCCGCGCACATACGGAGACGCCGCGGTAAACGCACTGTGCGTGTGCGGCAGCGGCGCTTCAGGCAGGAATCCGGCCGATAAATCGTCAACTTTTTCGTAAAAGGCTTCCCGCCTGAACGCCAGTTCCTTGTTCAGTTTATTCTGATAATCGCGAATCTCCTGAAAAATAATATCCGCGAGACAGAGACTCGCATTCATAGATGCAAGCTTTCGACGCAGCGGCAGGTCAAACGGAGAAAACTCCGATTTATACACCAGTTCGTGCTCTACTTCCGCCCACGCATCCTGCAAGATGGTGCGCAGCTGTATTTCGCACACCAAACCGGCAGGAATCGTTAAATCCGCGTCCTGTATGTATTCATTTGTCCGTTCAATAATATCAGGCGGAATATCAACAAGTATGTGAATCGACTCATAGCCGAATTCCTTAAACGTCTGCTCCGCACCTTTACGCTCAATCTCACGTATAGTGAAATGCTCGCTTAATGCCATCTCCACTTTAGATAAATCCTCAAGAAATGCGCAAATGACGCGGATACCGATAAGATCGGTCAATACCGGCATACCGCTGTGTTCGGCAGCCTCTTCCGGCTTTACCCGAAGCAGCTTTGCATAGTAGCTGTTAAATTCTTTTACGCGCGACTTATACATTGGAGCCGAAACAAGCGAAATGACATTTTTTAATCTGTTTTCAATAGCGGCAAGAATATAGCTTAAGACATCATAGTGCTTTGAATACGCGCTGTGTATCTGTTCTTTATCAGGGAGCGGATGCAGTACAACACTCATGTGTACAGTCTAGCACAGAAAATATCGGCGCGCAACAAAAAAGACCGCCCTGAGGCGGTCTTTTTAAGGCGGCAATAATGCTTGCCACCAGTAATATCAGCTGTTACTTACTGAACAACTTCTTCTGTTGTAACGGGCTCTACGGGAGCAGCTTCTGCAGCGCCTGTATCCTGCTGTGTTTCTTCAACCGGTTCGGCAGCCTGCTGATCAGCGGCAGCCGCATCGGTGCCCTCAGCAGAACCCTCTTCTTCAGTTGACAGGCTTGAAGTAAAAGCTGTTTCCTGAGCCTGCTTTTCGCGTTCCAGATAGCGGTTAACCTGCTTTTCACCGAAACGGCTCATCTCAGCGCTCTGGCGGGCTGCTTCTTTATCCCCGATAATTCCCCACAGGTCTTCATCAGAAATATCGCGGTCCGTATCAAGCACAGCTTTATCGTAGATGATCTTTACATCTTTGAAGTAACCGATAAAGTCATTGTAAGTGGTGCCGCCCTGAGTGGCGTCGCGCACAATCTGGAAACCGGCAAATGTTACAGAAGGAATTCCGCGGGGATAAATCGGGTACACTCTGATTTCACGTGTGCGGATTTCAGAAATATACGCCGGATTGTTCCAAGTGAGTTCTCTCCAGCCATCAAAGTTCAGACTGCCCATATAGTAGCGGCGTTCAACACCGTCTGAGTCCCTGAGAAGAACATACAGACTTTCGGGGCGGTTCAGACCCAGCGTCGTTACGGACAGAGCCTTAATCGTGCCGACGTTCTTTACAACGCCGTAGCCGTCTTCAAACAATGTCTTTCCGCTTGCCTTTTCCTCATCGGTGGGTTCCATGCGGTTTCCGTTTTCATCTACGGAAGCCAGCGGCTCGTATGCAGGAATGTCAAAGGGAGGAACGATTTTTGCATTTGCATTAACTGCAGCCGCAGGGAATACGATCCGAACACCCATGATTTCACTGCCTGCGAACGGAACATCGGCTTCGGCATTGACGGGAGCCGCCTTTACAACAGACGATGAAACACTGTTAACATTCCGCGCAGAAGAATTCAATTCTACTTCCCAGTTGGGCAGCGCGAGAGATGACTTCATCAGCGCTTTCTGCTCTTCTGTGAAAGTGGAACCGGCTGCGACGGAAAAATCCATAATGGTGCGTCCGTTCTCGGTGGGGTTGCCGTCTTCGTCAGCAACGGAATCTGCCTGCAGTAATGTAAAATCGATAATTGTCGATTCCTCTGCAAACGCAAATGAACCTGCGAGCAACAGGATCGCCGCGATTGAACCGAATGTTTTCTTCATTCTTCAAAGCTCCTTTTTGCACAAGATGTAGCCTTGTATATTTCACTATTTAGTATCCATGAACACGCGTTTTTTGTCAACGCTTTTTTTGTTAATTATCCGGCATACCGCCGCCGCAGCAGCCGCAAAAGCCCGCCCCGCTCTTTTTTTGTGCCGGAACACGGGCTTTTCAGTCCACGCCGGTTCTTTTTTTATGTGCAGAATACGAAATAACAATTTCCCGTTAAAAAAATAAATATTTGCCATCGAGGCTTGCGGAGCTGATATTAGTCAGCGCCGCAAGCTGCCAGGCTTGAGACTTCCGCCTCAAACCTGCGGCCGTATTCATGCGCGTCCGCGAAATAAGCCGCGGCTGTCTTACCGGTATTGTATTTATGGAAGAAACGTTTTTTAAAACTGCTCAAACGCGGCTTTGCCGTCTATAAACACGACGACGCCGGTCAGCTGCGGAAAATTTCTGTATATATTTTCTTTAAGCAGCTGCACGCCGGCCTCAACAGTCATCGACTGAGCGTCCGTATAGAGCGCGTCTTTTGACAAATCGACATACAGCACGGAACCGCGCGAAAAACACGACACGAGCGACGTTCCTTTTGCAAAAAGATGCACATACCGCTGCGTCATCGGCCCCAGCAGCAGGTCTTCCAAGTACAGCCGCACGGTCAGATCCCGGTCTGCTTGCCGCTCAATATACCGCGTCTCAATCAGCCGCGTGTCGGCAGAGCCATCATATGAATCAGGCTCAAAGATATACATATAGCGGTCATACCGGTTTGCGCCCGCGTAGCAGATAAGAGAAACAGCGCATACGAGCAGCGCGAGCAGCAGCGCACTAGCTGCCGGATACAGTTTTTTTGCCATATCATGAAAAGAAGAAGTCATACAGCTCCCGTAAATCCGCCTGAGCGCTCAAAATGTATGATAAAGGCGGCAAGTCCATTATATATACCCTCTGTCAGCTTGTGCAAGTAGCTGTCATCAGCCAAAAGCATCGCCTCTTCTTTATTAGACAAAAAACCTACTTCAACAAGCACGCTCGGCATATTCGCGTTCCGCACGACAAACCATTCTTCTTCTTTTATACCGCGCGACACACTCAAATCGCTGATGCTTTTTTCCATCCCGTCAAGAATAAACTTTGCAATGAGGATGCTTTCCATCGTGTATTCTTCTTCAAGCATCGAATTCAGAATCGGCAGCAGGTCGATATCTATGCCTTCCTGCGATTTCAGCACGTTTCTGCGGTATCCTGGGCTGAGATACCAGACTTCAAACCCTTTCGCCCGCGTATCAAGCGAAGAATTCACATGTATCGATATAAACAGTATCGCCTCATGCGCGGCAAGCTCCACCGAATTGGCTATCTCAACACGCTGCTCAAGCGTGAGATATGTGTCGTCGTCCCGCGTTATCAGTATCTGTTTATCCGGATATGCCGCTTTGAGGCGGTCGCGCAGCGCAAGAGAAACAGACAAGTTAATGTCTTTTTCCTGCACGCGCCGCGTCTCGCCGTCAATTTCGTATTCTCGCCATGCACCGGGGTCTTTGCCGCCGTGCCCGGGATCAATGAGAATCGCGCCGATGCGGTAATACTGCGGAGCCTCGCCGGAAGAAAAAAGCTCCATCGCCGTATCGACAAAATCCTGCCCGACAACAAGCCCGCCGTCTTTCCATTCGGGTGCAGAGACAATCGCGAATTTGCTGTAATCGAGCAGCACGAACTGTTCCCCGCGCTGAAATGACAGCGTGTGCCCGTCTTTTTCCAGAAGACCAGCGCCGGTCAGCGTGTCCCACGAAAAGCGTGCGCCAAGCATGTCTGCGGCGTCCTGAATCAGATATGTCTGCCCATAGAGCGCAGAAAAGGCGCCGAGCACGCACAAGAGCATGAGCGCCTGCTTTTTATACGGAGAAAAACTCATACGCACATTCCCCCGTCCGCGATATACAACATACCCTGGATGCCGCCGCGCGCGCATGCGTTCCACAGTTCCGCTGCCGAAAGCTCGGCGCGGACCGGGCACAGTTCGTCAAAGAGCGCAAGCGTCTGCCGCAAAGAACGATAATTCCAGTCATAGAGCGTATCAAGATACGGCGCAAACTCATCGGGCAGTACCGCGCTTATGCTGCCCTGGCGCGGCACCGCCTTGAGGCACGCCGTGTTAAACACAAATGGGCGCCCGTCAGGCTTTCGGTATGCATCGGGCGGAAACTCAAGCCCGCCGTATTCCCCGCGGCGCTGCAGAAACGCGTCTGTTTTTTCATTGCCTGCGCACAGCCTCACAACGATGCCCGAGACAGCCTGCTCCGCCCGCTCTTCGGCAGTTTTGCGGAAATTGGATGAAGCAATCACGTTGCCGCATTTTTCTACATTATTCCGCGGAAAATCGACGGCGCTGCCCTCATCCGCGCGCGCAATCACATCGGAGACGCCCTCAATGCCGGACGCCGCCTCGATACCTGTAACACGGGACACGGTGCCGGGAATCGAAATCCACGCCCGTTCCGCGCATGTGCAGAAACACGGAATTTCATACACGCTGTCGTCCATATCGGCGCCAAGGCCGCTGACGCGCCGGCGTCGGGCAAGCAGTTTTTCAGGAGTACGGCCGCAGGCAATGCAGAGCGCTGCTTCCGTAAGATCAAAATCAGCAGCGTACGGATACGTCCAGCCTGACATGTAGCCGCCAGACAGACGTGCGGCTATTTCGCCGACCATTGCGCCCTTTTCAGTGTATTTCATGTCCCCTTTTGCCGCGCCGCACGTCAGTCCCAGCGCCCGTATACCGCGCACAAACGCTTCTATTACTTTAAGCCGCACGGCGCTGCCGCACGCTGACGGCATCGTGTGTCCCATTTCAATAAAATACGGAGGATACATGATATGCCTGTCGGCGAACCCGCAGATTGTTACCGTGCCGTCAGAGACAAGCGCGTCAAGAGAGAATTCGCTGCCTGCCATATATTCTTCAACTATAACGCGGCCCGAACGCGAATACGCCGCCGCGTCAGCAGCTGCTGCGGCGAGTTCCTGCCGCGTGCGCACCAGGCGGCAGCCGCGCGCGCCCATGCTGTCGGCGGGCTTTACGACAAGCGGGAACCGGATGCCATCCGCTTCATCTGCAAAACGCTCAGCCTCGCCGGGCTGCACTTCCCAGAATACGGGAGACGGAACGCCGCCTGAAGCAAACGCGCGGCGCATACGCAGCTTATCGCTTGCCCGCACAGCGGCCTCAAACGAATGGGACGGCAGGCTGCAGCGCTGTGCCGCGTATGCCGCGGACGCGGAAAAATCAGTTCCGGCAGTGAACACACCCTGCAGCCCGCCTGTCTGCTGCAGTTCCGCCGCATACGCGGCTATCGATTCCCGATCTTTCAGGTCTATTCTGCGAAACGTATCCGCAAGGGGAACGCAGGCGGCATGTTCATTCGCGTCGATAACACAGACTTCATATCCCAGTCTGCGCCCTGCCATAATCGCCGGCCGCTGCAAAAGCCCTGCACCAAGAATAAGAACACGGCCCTGTTTTTCCATATCAATCATATTCCTTTATACAATAAGCCTCAAACGTATCGCCGAGTCTCTGCAGTTTGCTTTTTGCGCGCAGCAGCTTGTACAGCCGCGCATTTTCCTGCGCCTCACGCACGCGCGCCGCGGGAAAACGTTCCGGATGATGTCCGGTTGATATAAGTTTAACAACCTTAAACCCATACCGCGACACGATGCCGCCCGCGCGGGACGGTTCCCACAGCGTATAGTGATCGGCGGGACTGTTCCGGTAAAAGCTCTCGGGAAAATATTTTGCGGAAACACCGCTTGCAGACGGAGTGGCAAACGCAAAAATACCGCCCCGGCGCACCAGCTGCGCTATTCTTTGCAGCACCGCATCAAGATCGGCAAAGTGTTCAATCACGTACCACATCGTTACCACATCAAAATGAGCAATGCCAAACTCCTTTACCGGATCAAAATCGGGGAACTGCGTGCACACCGCCGGATATGTAAGCGTATTCTGCACATATGCAACAGCTTCAGGCGATATATCCGTGCCGTATACCTGCCAGCCTGCTTCTGCAGCCGCGGATAAAAACGGCCCCATTGCGCAACCTATATCAAGCGCCTGCACCGGCGTGCCGCTGCGCTTTTTGTTCGCCCCATTGCGGTCAAAAAGGAACGATTCTATAACCGAGATGCGCTTTTTTCCCGTTTCTTTTATCGCGTTAAAATCTTCCAAATACGTTTTGCCGTACTGTTTTTTATAATCCTCAAAGAAATACGCGTCATTATAGCACGCCGCAGGAGATGCGGTCCACGACAAATACAGCATACCGCACTGCGCGCATCTGCGGTACGTGCGGTCAGGAGCCCGCGCCGTAACTGCATCAGGGCCGGCGCCTGCTTTTTTTCCCGAGCCGCATACGGGACAGCCTATGCGCCTGCCGCGCGCAAGCGTTTTGATAAACGCAGAAAGCGATTCCCGCCGGGCGGCAAAAGACGCGGCAAAATCAGCAGCAGGATACAGGGAATCCGGATTGGCAAACAGCAGCTCAAAACGGCGCGCCGTTACCGCATTTGCCGCAAGTACGGCAAAGCCAAAGCGCTTGCCTAAATCAAAATGAAGCTGCGTTGTGCCGAGCAGCAGCACGCCGCAGCCCGCGGCCACCGCTTCAAAAGCGGTAAACCCGTAATGTGTGATTACGGCGTCATACAGATACAGCTTTTCGCGCAGATCTGCAATCGGCGCAGCAAACGCAATATTCTTTTTAAGCTGTTCGGGAACAAGCTTTTCGGCTTCTTTGGGGTCTTCAACGACGGCTGTAACCTGCTTTCCGCACGCTGCGGCGGCAGCAGCCGCAGGCACCGTAAGTCCCGCGGGATCCTCGCCGCCAAAACATACCAGTACCCGCTGCGGCTCTGCCCGAGCGCCTTCTTCCGGCGCCGCACGGCAATGTTCTGGAGCGGGGAGCTCAATCAGCGCCGGATTCTGCATATTCGGCGCGCGCTCAAGCTTACCGGAAGGAATAATATCAAGCAGGTAGTCGCAGAAATCAGTATAGGCGGAACCCTCGTCAAGAGATGCAACCGGCGCGCACGACGCGAAATACGCTGCGCCGCTGCGTTCAAGCATAAAACTGTCCGTGAGAATCAGCGCGTAAGCTCCGCGCTGCGGCACATCCCGCACTATCTGCCACGATTCAAGGCGGCCGTCAGCGACATATTCGGCCGCAAGCTGTTCCGCATTATGCAGCCCCGACTGTTCAGGTATATACACGTCGTATCCGTTTTGCGCCGCAACAGACAGGCAGCGGCGCAGATGACCCGTTCCGTGCCCGCTTGAAACAGACGGCACACACAATACGGGATACGAGACTTCCGCACACACACACGCACAGCAAATCTCTTCCGCCGTATACGGACGCGCCTCGCCGCTGCTGCGCATACGGGAAACCGCACGCACAATGCGCAGCGCGCGCCGGTAATCAGCAGGCGTGTCGATTGTCGTGCGCAGTTCAGGATGCCGCCATTCACTCGGGCACGGCGCAAAAACCGATACAAATCTGTCTCCGTGCTCATACAGCGCAGGCCCTACATGCTCATGGTCGCGCTCACCTGAAGCAGCGGTGCGTGCGGCAAGCAGCGAAGCCGCATCAAATACTTCTACACCGCTTCCGTGCGGCAGTCCGGTCCACGTAATATAATCGCAGTCTTCTTCGCCGTACCGTTCCAGAAGCTTTGCCGCCGCCTCATAAAACAAAAACGGATTGTCAGCCGTCGCGCGTACCACCGTATCAGCGTTAATGTGTTCTATAATACGGCAGAAGCGCTCAAGCACATCGTCGGCGGGTCCCGCCATGCACTCCCAGCCGCAGCCGGAAGCGATAGGATGCAGGCGCTCAAACGAGGCTTCGTCGCAGGCGAGAATATAGCGGTCTGCGGGCACCTGCTTCATCGCATTAAGCGTCCACGCAACAGCAGGCTGAGACCCCAGCGGCAGCAGCGCCTTTTCAGGCAGCCGTACCGAAGACAGCCTGCACTGCACAATTACGGCTGTCATGTCTTTTCGTACTCCCACGCGTTAATCAGCTTTACCGCGTCAAAATGGAATCGGTACTGATTCTTTTCCGTCCACTGGCGCGCGTCCGCAAACTGCCGGTACGCCTCGCCGATACCGCATGAAGCCTGGCGGTTATAATTAAAAAAACGCATAAACGGTATATACGCATGATCTTCGCGCAGCTTGGGCGCAATATTTTTAAGAAAGAACCGCAGCTGCGACATGTCAGCCGTCGTATTCTCTATCGGGACATCAGCCTCGTATACAAACTGGTACAGCGAAGAAAAAATAATGCGTTCTCCCCACAGCCAGCCGCGCATTGCAAAATCAAGCAGCTGCCAGTACGCCGTCGTCAGCGTATAGTCAAAGCCGCCCAGTTCGATAAAGCGCCTGCGGTTATACAGGCCGATACCGTCAAACGGGTACAGCGTCCAGCAGCCTTCATAGATTTTCAGCACCGGCTGCACCTTAAACACTGTCTTATTGACCGTCGGCATATACCGCACCGGCAGCGGATTTTTTTCGCTGTCAAGCAGGCGCGGCACAACGCACAGACAGTCATGCTGCTGCAGCCGCTGCATAATGAGCGGCGTCAGCATACCGGACGAAAACCGCAGCGCGCCTTTTACTACAAGCGCATACGGCGCCGCCGTCTCCGATATGCCGATATTGATCATCTCTCCGGCAGTAACCGGTTCAAGCGGAATCACAAACTTAACGGAAGGAAACCGGCGGGATATGTCTTCAATGCTGTAATTATCGGCGGCACACTCCACAGAAATAATTTCGCTGAATCCCATTTTAAGCAGATCGGCAAGCTGTCCAGTACGGTAATGCGCCGTATTTTCGTTTAAGAGCACTACGGCCGCATTCATCTGCACTACCGGCGGCCGCTCGTTTCCGCCGAACACGGCGCATTTTACTTTTCGTTCATTAAAAATTAAAGGTATAGTATTCATCACACGTCCTGCATAACGGATCTGCCGTTTCATCAGCGGCGGCGCGCTGCCAAATAGTTTCAAGCGATTCGCTGAACACGCATCCCAGCGAGCTGTCAAGCACACGTTCCCGGCACAGCGGCACCGTGCCGTCTGCAAGAATGTGCATATCGCGGCGCAGATGCCAGCACGGTTTTCGTTCCGCGGGCGCAAGATCAGCCGTCTTTCTGTCTGCAAGCAGCCCGCAGAAATTATCGTATTTTTGAATCAGCGCGCGCCCGTGTTCTTTCCAGTACCGATAAAAGCGCTCAAGCTCCTGCTCGTTTTCGTTCATGCGCACAAATTGTTCATACACGCAGCCGGGAAACGCCTGCTCCAAAAGCTCAATACTGTGCTGCACAACGGCGAACACACCGCTTTCGCAGCCGTGCAGTTTTGCATATGTCTCCGCGTCCGCAGCGTCGCATGACACTATCCAGAAGAGCCGGTTCTGCCAGTCAATGCCTGAAAGCTCGCGCCGTATGCTGTCTATCAGCTCACCGCCAGCGTTTACGCCGTCCGTCTCAATGCACAAAGACAGTCCGGGCTTTTTGAGCACCGCAGACATGCAGCGCGCTATATCCGGATGCAGGAGCGCTTCTCCCCACAGCGAAAGCGAAATCACTGCCTGTTCGGACAGTTCCTGCGCCGCGTCTATGATTTTCTCAAAGCGCTCGTACGGCATATACGCATCCGCGCCCTGTATCGCTGCGGGCTGGCAGCCATATTTTTTGCCGCACGCCGCCGGATACGGGCAGAACGTACACGTTCCCGTACACGGCACGGCAATCTGTATATAATAGAACGAAGGAACCGTACGCAGCACCGCAGGCGTTTCACGCGCGGCGCGGCAGAGCGCAAGCGGTGAAAAATCATGCCGCTTCTCCGCCGCCTCATACAGCGCGCGGCATGAAAGCGCGGTGCGCTTGCACGCGCACGAAAACTCAAGGCGGTAGAGCCGCATATCGAGCGGGGAAAGCACCGTCTCTATCTCAAACGAATTGACGTCTGTTTTGATTACACCGAAAATGCTGTCAAACGATATGCTTTTTCTGCCCGCGTCAGCAGCCGCCTGGGGGATGCCTTCCCCGCCCTGCGCAAACCGCGCAAGAATACCGAGCGCGCCTGTGTCGAGCACTTCAGGCGCAAAACCGAGCGGATAGCAGTCGGCAAACGTGTATTCGGCGGCATAGCGGCTGTGCGTCTCAAGCAGTTCCTGCGTCAGAGCCGCGTCATAAAACGGGCAATTCCCCAGCGCGAAAAGGACGCGCTCGGCGCCGCAGTCTTTTGCCGCGCGCGCCGCCGCCGCAAGCAGCGCTGCAGTGCACGGTGTTTCAAGCGTGCGCCGCTCATATGTTTTTTCACTTGCTTCGCAAGCGGCGCGCTCCGCCGCTTCTGCAATATACGCAGCGCGCTCAGGCGCCGCCGCGCCGCTGTCGGTACACACCAGCACCCGTGATACGCACGAAAGCGAATGAAGCCAATCAAGACAGCGCTCAAACGCCGAACGGCCGCCGAAAAACGGCTCAAACGGATACGCGCTGTCCGTACCGATATATACAACAGCCAGAGTACTCATACTCATACTATCGGCACATCAGGCGCAGAGAAAAAGGGGCTTAAGACAGCGGGGCTGATGCAGACCTGTGTCAGCCTGTATCAGCCCCGCCGCAGCAGCTTGCCGCTAATCATCAACCTCAACGCTTACCGTACAGTCATACGATATGCCGCCGTACGTAAACGTTACGAGAAGTTCATATATTCCCTTATCAATACCGTCCGGCAGCATGTATGCAGTATCGGAACCGCCCTGTTTCTCAAGCGGCTTTCCGTGGAGCAGCACCGGCCCCACTGCTGCGCCGTCAGGTATGCCTTCAATCTCAATAACGCCGTCGTCAGATGCAGAAGCCGTCAGCGTTACCTCTCCTACTCCGGGAATCGTAATCGAAGGCGTTGGTCCCTTCACCGTATACGTAAACACTGCCGTATCAGAATCTGCCGCGCCGACCATTTGCGCGTGTGCCGTTACCGTATACATGCCCTGCTCGGTAAACGTGAGCGAAACCTGATCCGCAGCCTGCCATGCGGGAGCCGCCGAAACGCCCGCAGCAGGACTGCACGACACAATCACCGTCGCGCCGCTCACCGACGCGCTGAACGTTATCGTGTCTCCCGTCTTGCATACGGAACCGGACGGCACATCTGCCGTTATCGGATCAAGCTTCGGCGCGCGGGCAGAAGCGGTAACTGTCGTTGACAACCCGAACTTATCGCGCAGCGTTATATCAAACTCTGTTGTACTGTCGGAAAGCGGCACATCGGTAATGATGCCGATAAAGCGCTGTGTTTTATCCCCGATAAACACTGCGTTTTCCGCACCGCCGGCAGATACCGATTTCCAGTTCTCATCATAGGAGGTAACCACCGCAGACGCGGCGTCGCTCCCGGCAAGCGTCGCCGTGTCCGGCTGCACGGTGTACGTCCGGTCAAACGGCGCGCCTACGGAAAGCTCTGTAATATCGCGGTGAATACCGCTCATATCGGGCAGGTTAAACGCAATGACATACGTGCCCGACGCATCGCCGCTTGAAAGCAGTATCGCCTTTTCTGCCGCAGCCGGCGGTGAGTTCACCATCAACGGCACGGAATACGAGCCGAAATCGCGCTGAGACGCAGGCTCCGTAATGCGCACCGCAGGCGTAATCACCGTGCCGTACCCGTCAAGCGGCGCAAGAAACGAGTCGGCAAGCGTCAGATAAAAAAGCGTCTTGTCGCTGCCCTGCTCAATAGTATAATCTCTGCCGAGAACGGGAACCGCACCGAGGCTTTCAGGGAACGTTACTTTCGCGTCAAGCGGATAACCCTGCGGATTTATCATTGTATAGGTTATCTCCTGATCTTTTCCCGACGGAATCTGCGTGTACTCGGAAAGCTCAGGATAGGCGCTGTCAAACGCGTGCCGCCTGATCTGCGCAATATCCGTCCAGAATTCAAGATGCTTCGGCAGCGACTGATTAAACATATCGCAGCCGCTGTACAGCAGCGTCATACCGGCACACAGCACAGCGTATATTCTGCATACTTTTTTACCTTTCATACAGCACTCCTCCGCACGGTTATCGCCGTGTACCGCCCCGCACGACCATATTCACCGCAGCATACCTGCATAGGAATATAGTATAACACGTATTCGGCAGAATTCCATCCCGTATTGCAGCAATTTTACGGTTATTTTTTGCGCATCCGTACGCAGGCTTGCCGCGAGGCCGGTTCACAGCGCTCCCGGTATCCGAAAAAGATGCGGATAACGCGCGCCTATGCATACCGATATAAAAAACGTATTTGCCGATTACCGGTATTCCGTCTATCATGAAGCAAGTAACACATACGGAGGAATTTGTCTATATGCGTCATACTATTCTGGCGGCGGCGTGCTGCCTGTTTTTGGGAGCAGCCGGCTGCACGCATGCAGATACAGCGGGTACGGAAAACGGCGGCAGTATATCAGCCGGACAGACGGTCTGTCTGCACATAGCGGAAGACACCGCGGCGGTACAGCTTGCAGACAGTGCCGCCGCGCAGGAGCTTGCACGGAGGCTTGCGCAGGGGCCGGTAACATACGCGGCGCACGACTACGGCGGTTTTGAAAAAGTCGGCTCATTAGGCTTTTCGCTTCCTGCCGATGACCGGCGTATTGCGGCAAAAGCGGGAGACATCATGCTCTATCAGGGCAATCAGCTGGTGATTTTTTACGGCAGCAACAGCTGGTCATATACGCCGATCGGCACTATAACCGGTCTTTCACAAAGCGAACTGAAACGCTTGCTGCGCGCCGGACAGGGGAATATCACCGTTATGCTTACGGCAGAAAAGCCGTAAGCGAGAGGCGCAGCGCGGAAAGAACACGGGCTTGGTCTGCAAACCATTGCGCCCCGTATTCTTGGCATATGGCGATTGGCACGCGGGCGCGCCGTTTGCATCCTCTGCTATTACCAGATGCGCAACGCCAGCCAGCGCCTGCGGCACGTATGCCCTGATACCGGTGATTTCGCTTTCCGATAAAAAAAGGTGCGTTGCCTGACCGATGCTTTCTATACGCCAAGCAGCCGGCGTATCATATCCGGCGTCCTGTCTGCTGTTTCCGTGATGTT
>DXHG01000120.1 GCA_019113455.1 Candidatus Treponema faecavium
TGAATTTTGCCGATGGCCAGCGGCGCACTTGCCGACGGCAAATTTTATGTTTGCCGTCGGCAAAGTAAAAGTTTGCCGATTGCAAATGCCTCGCTTGCCGACGGCAAAATTCATTCAGGATAAATGGCAAATTTTAATTTTGCCGGCGGCTTTTTTCCGCTGCGCCGCACATACACGAGCAAAGCGCCGGCATTTACTTTATCACAGACAGGCAGTTCATGTATGCAAGTTCAGGGTTTTCGGCTGCACATATGCAAAACCCGAACCGCGCAGCGTTCAAAGAAACAATCCCGTGTGCACACACAGTACGCCCCTCTGCAGTGAACTGCGAATCCTGCTCGCGCGGGCTTATCGTGCACCATACGCACAGAGCGCTTGACATTTCCGCGGTTTATGCGTATTATATCCAGCGTTGACTCAAGATCAACGCAACGCGGCGATGGTGGAATTGGTAGACACGCCAGCTTGAGGTGCTGGTGGCGCGAGCTGTGCCTGTTCAAGTCAGGTTCGCCGCAAAAGGTCATATCAGCAATGATATGACCTTTTTTTTGTATCCCTATGCATTATAGACATGCAGGCTGTACAAAGAGTATAATATTTTCATGACTTGTGAAGATTTCGTTTCATCATTTCCCAAAAAGTATATCACCACAAGTTCTTTTTTATCAGGTCTCGTTATCCTTCTGGTAGACCTGTTCGATGTCATGCTCTGCTTCGGCATCAGTTTTTTTGTCATAAACCTTATAGATATGTCGCTCATCAGTTTCCGGTCGTTCATCACCTACTGGGTATATCTGCCGGTGTTCCTCACGGTGTTTTATATCAGCAAGCTCTATCCGGGGCTGCTGATTTCTCCGTCAGACGAAGTGCGCCGCCTCGCAATCGGCTGTGCCTGCTGTTTCATCGGCATCGCCATATCCATCATTATAGAAACGGACGACCGCGGCATCATCAGTCTTGCGTTGCTGCTGTGCATTCCCATCTCGTGGTTTGTGCTGCCGTTCGGCAGGGAGGCGGCGCGCAAGCTTTTTTCCCGCTTTTTCTGGTGGGGCGTGCCGACAGTCATCTACTGCGACGGCACGGACGGTATAAAGATTATAGACCGGCTTTTGAATAATCCCGATCTGGGCTATAAGCCGGCAGCCGTCATCCACACGGACGGCGCGGAACAGCCGGACAATTACCGCGGTATTCCGGTTTTTCAGTATGAAAACGGCATACACGATGCCGTACGGCGGCTCCGCCTCAAAACCGCTATCCTGATCGAAACGGCGCAGACCGATATACAGACAACACCGTATCTCACGGATCCGTTTGTGATAATGCAGTACCGCTACGTCATCGTGATTCCGTTCAAGCAGAACTGGACGAATATTTCACTCGGCATACGCGATTTCGGCGGCATCCTCGGCTACTACACGACGCATAACCTCACAAAAAAAACGAATCTGGCGCTCAAGCGGCTCATCGACCTTTTTCTGTGCCTGCTGTTCGCGCTGCCGGCGCTGCTTGTTACAGTCTGCATCGCAGTCATAATAAAAAAGACGTCGCCCGGACCGGTATTTTACGGGCATACCCGCGTCGGAAAAAATGGCAGACCGTTTAAGACGTGGAAGTTCCGCTCGATGTGCGTCGACGCGGACGCACAGCTGCAAAATATACTTGCCTCTGATCCGGTGCGCCGTGCGGAATGGGAAAAAGACCGCAAGTTCACCGACGACCCGCGCGTTACGCCGTTCGGGCATTTCCTGCGGAAAACGAGTCTTGACGAGTTGCCGCAGCTGTGGAATATTTTTATCGGCCAGATGAGCCTTATCGGGCCGCGGCCGGTTACGCAGAGCGAGCTTTCAAAATACGGGGATAAAACGCCGTTTATCTTATCCGTTAAACCGGGGTTGTCCGGCATGTGGCAGGTATCGGGACGTTCCGACACAGAATACGAGGACCGCGTGCATCTGGACAGTTACTATATTCAAAACTGGTCTATCTGGCTTGATATCTGGATTCTGGTTAAAACAGTATGGGTTGTCCTCAAAGGACGAGGGGCATATTGATGAAACGCATAACAGGCGCGCTGACAGCCTGCATACTGTGGTGTGCGGCGGCTTTTCTTTCGGCGCAGCAGTATCAGATACGCGACGTATTTTACGCCATAGACGGCATGACGTGGGAGTATTCCCTGCGCACCAATATCCGCATAGATACCGACACGGTATTTGCAGACAGGGCGGCGTTTGACGCCTATATCGCCGATATTACGCAGCAGTTTCAGAACCTGCGCATACTCGAGCGTTCTTCGGTAACATGGACCGAAGGCCCTGCCGGCGAAGACGGCGTGATTCCGGCAGCACTCTTTATAGCGGTAAAAGACACGGTCAACATGATCGCGCTGCCCTACCCCAAATACAATTCAAACGACGGTTTTGAGCTCAAGATAAAGTACAAAGATTACAGTTTTCTTGGCGCCATGGAAGAATTCAACGCCGACGTACTGTATGAATATAACGAAGATTCTGAACACGTTGTCGGCCTGGGCGCCGATTTTATCATTCCGTTTCCAATCGGCATCGTTGAGTCGGAATGGCTCAACAGCTACCGGTTTGATTTTAACATCACACGGAAAGAGCCGGAATTTGCGCTTTCTACGGGCTTTTTGTTCTCGCTGCCGTTTGACCGCGTGTCGCTTAATCTCACGGTAAAGCAGGGCTTTTACCGCGATCTTGACTATGAAGAATACGGCGACACCATGTACGGGCAGGAATACGCGGAGTTTGCCGTTCCGGTAACGCTTGCAGAGATTCAAAACTGGGGAGACATCGACTGGACGCCGTATATTTCGGGCACGTTCAACTGGGACAAAGACGGCATTAATAAAGAAAATGACGATCTGTACGGCCCGCGCTTGGCAGTCGGACACAGTATCTCAAGTTCGCGCGTCAACTGGTACGGCAATTTCCGCGAGGGAGCGTCGCTCTCGCTCGGTCAAAGCTTTACGTACAATTTCAGCGAGGCGGAGTTAAAACCCGCGGTAACGTTATCGGCGACAGGATTCAAGGCGTTCAAATACGTGGGCCTCGCGGGGCGGTTTACCGGCATTGTGCGCATAAACCACACGGACACGATGGGCTCGTATCTGCGCGGCGTCCTTGACGATGAAGACGTGGACAAGGCGCTTGACAATAACGGCGGCATCATTCTTAATCTGGACGTCCCTATAAAGCTTTTTCAGACTGACTGGTGCGGCTGGGGAGCGGCGCTCTTTAAGCGGGAAATGCCTGACTGGCTGCATTATCTTGACTTTGAAATGCAGCTTTCGCCGTTTATCGATTTTGCGCTTACCTACACGTACGACACAAAAACTGAAATAGTTACGCCGCGCACGTGGTACACCGCCGGTTTTGAGGTGCTTGTGTTCCCGTTAAAATTCAGAAGCATTATGGTGCGCGCCAGTCTCGGTTTTGATTTAGGCAGAACGCTCTTTAAGAACGTTATCGATCAGAGCTGGAGAGCAGACGTGTCAATATACGAATTATCTATCGGCGTAGGTCTCTTCTATTAAATTCAGAAAATCATTGACAGCAGCGCAGAGCTCTCACACACGGCAGCTGAACGGCGAGCGCCCGTGCTGAGGCGCAAACAAGTGCGTAAAAAACACGGGCCAGGGATAAGCCCGTGTTTTTTACGCACTTGTTCCAGAATATGTGTGCACGCTGCCCTGCTGCCGAGGCACGCGGCGCTATTGTGCCAATATCTGCTGCAATGCAACCTGCCGCCAGTAATTTTCAGGCGCGCAGTTTGCAATGATGCGATACAGTTCGCCAGAAAAATCACCGTATCCTGCGGTGCGGCACGCGTTTGCAAATAAGTACAGCTGCTTCCATAATGAGGTAACGATAGACCAGTCGCGTATGTCAGCATATGCGATGCCGGTTTGCAGCAGGTCTTCCACTGTTGAATAGGCAAATTCAGAATCACGCTGCTGTACAATAGAAGACACGCGCGTTACTGCAAGCACGGCTCCCAATGCCGATACGGCAAGCGCCTTGTCCGTTTCATCGTTTTGCAGATACAGCTCGCTTAAGCCAATGCAGGCGCCAAGTGACTGATATGACTCCGCCCGATACAGATTAAAAAACTTATCAATATCCATGCTGCGCTTGAGTGCATTTGTGAGAGACCGCACAAACAGGCCTTTTTCCGTCTGCTCCATCAGCATATCATCGAGCAGGCCGTTAAAATTAGGATCATCGCTTAAGACCAGCAGGAGCGCCTGTTCGTATGCGTTCACATCGCCCTGTACAAGCGCGAGATTGGCAAGCAGATAGAGGATATCATTCTTCATCGCAGGCACATCAAGCGCAGCGGCGTTTTCCCACGCGCGCGTTAAATAGGTCTCTGCAAGGTCATACTCACCTTCCACCTGATAAATGCGCCCAATAAGCATATCAACTTCCGGAAACACCGTCGTTGTTTCCAGATATGACAGCACGGCCATCATCGAGTTATTAAAATATTCCTCGCCTTTCTGCTCAAACAGCGAAACGATAATATTTTCGGCATCAAGAACATCGCGCTCCCTAAACAGCTGTAAAATCAGCGCAAGGTTGTCGCCGGCCGCTTTTACAGACGGCGCCTGCAGCGCCGCCTGCAGCGTATAGACGCTCCAGTTATACAGTTCGATTCTATTCACACGAGCCTGTTCGGCGTAAATAATAGCTTCATCATAGCGGCCAGCGTCAAAAGCCGCCTGCGCCGTTTCCCACAAGCGGAACGGGTCTTCTTCAGGAAGCAGTTTGCGCGGCGCTTCCACGCAGAAAAAAGGAGAAGCGATACTGCAAAAAAAGATACCGATAAAAAGAATTAGCTTTTGCACGTTACATCTCACAGTGTTGAAAGTTCTTCTTCAAATACATTATCGGCATCTTTCTGCGCAACCGTTCGCACAATTTTTCCGTGTTTAAAAATCATCACTTTGCCGTTCGCGCCGGTTATGCCGATGTCGGCATGTTTGCCTTCGCCCGGCCCGTTCACGACACAGCCCATAACGGCAACGGTAATATCTTTATCAAGTGAAAGCAGCTTATTCTGCCAGCGGTTTACAAAACCGTGCACATCAAACCCGTCGCGGCCGCAGCGCGGGCACGACACTATCCGAACACCGCCGCTGCGCATACCGGTTTCGCGCAGAATCTCCCGCGCGGTTATCACTTCATTTTCAGGAGATGCGGACAGGCTGACGCGGACAGTGGCGCCAATGCCGCGGCTTAAAAGCGCGCTGAATGCGAGCGTGCTTTTTACCACGCCGCCGATCAGCGGGCCCGCTTCTGTAACGCCGATATGCAGGGGAATATCGCACTTGGATGCAAACAGCGTGTTTGCTTCTATTGTTTCTGCGACAGACGATGCTTTCATTGAAACAACAACCTGATCAAAGCCCAGTTCGTCAAATACGGCGGCTTCCCGCAGCGCAGTGTCACACAGCCCTTGCGCCCTGCTTATTTCGCCTGCAAACACGCGGCGCGCAATATCCTGCGGCAGGCTGCCGGTATTGACGCCGATGCGTATCGCAGCTCCTTTGTCTTTGCAGCGGTTCACGACGGCGGCCGTTTTTTCTCGAGAGCCGATATTGCCCGGATTGATACGGATCTTTGCCACATTGCCTTCAAGACAGCGCAGCGCAAGCCGGTAATCAAAATGAATATCGGCAACGAGCGGCATATCGGTCGCATCGGCAATTTGTATCAGCGCATCTGCACTTGCCATATCAGGAACAGCAAAGCGCAGTATATCGCAGCCGAGGGACTGCAGTTCATGTATTTTGCGTATAATAGAGGAAAGGGCATCAGAACCGGCAAGAACCGGCGCAATGCCCTCTTTCCACATCGTCTGGATAGTAACCGGATGTCTACCTCCGATTGCTATCCGCCGTGTATTCCCTGCTCCCCCGATATATACCGTTTTTGTCAGGGGAGCAGCGTCTTGTATATCATGCATGAAGCAGTATGTTCCGCACCTTAGCAGACAATCATCGAGAATACCATGGTGAACAGAGCGACCGTCTCACACAGACCAACAACCATGATATACTGGGCAAAACCTTTGCCTGTTTCACCAAGCGCGTCGGAACCGGCAGCGCCCGCCTGTCCCTGCGCAACGGCAGAAGCTGCCATCGCAAGACCGGAAAAAATACCCAGCGCCAAAAGGAACATACCGTCGCGCTGAGAAGAAATCATGCTCTGCATCAGCAGAAAGCCGTAAATTGTCTGAGTAAGCGGGGCACCGGCAAAAACGGTCAGAATGAAAGGCGCAGGCTTATTATTCATGTAGCACCGTTTCCATGCCCCAATCGCAGCCTGACCAGCAAAACTGATACCGATTGCCGAACCAATCGCGGCAATACCCAGAACACATGCAGCACCAAACATACCAATCATAGAAAACTCCTACAGTAGAAACTGTTATTTTTTTACCGTTTCGCTGAACGGCTCATATGCAAAACCAGACCATGACATGCCCAAATGGTTGGAAAACTCCAGCGTATTCAGGCGCACGCCA
>DXHG01000014.1 GCA_019113455.1 Candidatus Treponema faecavium
CGTGAGAACCTTACTCTTTCTTCCCTTCCTTAGTTCCTGTAACAGACCAGCATTTCGGGGTGTATCCCGAAACGGTGCGTGTATATTACCTCGACTTCACCATCCCTGTCAAGAGCTTTTTCATAAAATAGCACACTTTTTTCGCTTTTTTTATCATTTTTTTCTCAAAGCCGCCTTTGCGTTTCTTCAAACATATGCACGCCGGTATCTTTCAGCAGAAATGAGCCATATCGTGCGGAGAATACTTGCAGTCGTGCAGTTCCGTGTCGTCAAGGGTCAGTGCCTTTACCAAGGCCGCAGGCACTATGCACCAGTACCCGCGGTACCGATCCTTTTTCAGGTCATATTTTGTTATACGCCCATCAGTCTTCGTGTGAATCCACTGTATTTTTAAGATATCGTTTTAACCACCGTTACTCCTTATGCATATTGCTGCATCTCCCCTGTTTTATACTCCGTCCATGCTGCCTATCAGGGCACGTCAACTATATCCCAATTGTCAGCCAATTGTAAGCACCGATACCGCAGAGCAGCGGCGTACACGCGCAGCCGCCGGAATCCCGGACAGGCACCTTGTGTGCAATAAAATTATTTTTCGTTAAAAAAATAAAAATTTACCAAATGGCCAGCAAGGCATTTACCATGCAGCTGATATGCATAGGCTTGCAGCACAGACTGTTTTATCACTCAACGCGGATAAATTAAAAAAATAAACGAACAGAAACCCGATTTGTCATTGCAGACACGCCGCAGATTTCCCGCTGACGGCTGACAGCGCCGCACGCCGCTTAAACACAGACGGTATGCTTTTTAAACCGCGGCCTTGCAGCGCGAATCATGCCGCGCTTTAGTCTTTTTTTTCAGCCGCTTCGCGTTCGCGCGCCGCGGCTTCTTCCTTTTCAGCTTCCTTTTTATCCTTTATATCAGCTATGCCGATAAACACCGCAATCAGGCCGGTAAACG
Source organism: Candidatus Treponema faecavium (assembly GCA_019113455.1). Taxonomy (GTDB): domain Bacteria; phylum Spirochaetota; class Spirochaetia; order Treponematales; family Treponemataceae; genus Treponema_G; species Treponema_G faecavium. Next base: position 964 of record DXHG01000014.1, read on the forward strand.
CGGCAAGCACAGGAACGCCGCCTTTGAGGAAATCGACAATAAAGCTTCCCCAACCCAGCCCGGCTGGCAATGCGGCAAATACGGTAAATATAATCAACACAATCCCAACAAGCATCGCTACCATACGCTTTTATACAACCTCCAGAAATCTTTGCATAAACTTTGCATATTTTTATTTTACAGTCAATACCCGCGCGGGGCTGCGGATATTTGCTCGGCGTGCGTGCAGAATAAACATCGCTGCCTGGGCCGCATATAGAAAAGAATTTACCAAACCGTGCAAATCCGCTATACTACCTGCTGCTTACACTAACGCCGATTCGGCAGGAGATACCGCAAGTATGAAAGTATATACAGTAAATGCCGCCACGTATACATCACGCGCCGATGTGCTTACACGGACGCTGTGCGCCGCCTGCATGGCGCTGTGCCTGACCGCCGCGCCGCTGTCTGCGCAAAAACATTCTTCCATAGCGCTTGACGACACCGTATACGACATCATAGAAAACGCGGAGCTGCGCGGTTTATGTGCGCCGTTGCCCGGCGCCAAACCGTATTCGCAGGACATGATACTCACCGTCATCGCCGATCTCCTGCACACGCCGGAAACAGAGGCGCGCTTGAGCGCATACGAAAAAGACGTGCTTGCCGCGGTACTGGAGCGCTATACGCTGAAGCCGGGATTTGATTTTAAGCATGGCTCGTACAATTTTTCTTCAAGCGCAGAAGAAGACGCAGCGGTTAAGCTCTCCGCCGGCGCTTCCGCTGAAGTGTTCGGTTCGGCGGGGCTGTACGCAGATTCAAAAGACTTCGGCTTTGACTTTAAGCCCGAAGTAAAGCTCAACGGCACGTTCTGGGATATCGTTTCGTTTAAGTTCAACCTGTACGGAACGGCGCAGTACGCGCCGCTTACCGAGCTGGGCACCTACGACGTCCGCAGCGGCTGGGAACTTGACGGGAACAGCTCACAGATAAAGGCGTATGCTAACAACGCTTATTTCCCGTTCGGCTATGACAAGCGCTGGGACGGTTCGGTATATATGCCTGCCAATCTGACCACGAGCGGTCTTGAAGATTGGCCGGTGAGCCCTGCGTTCAGCTTCGGCATCATGGCCGAGATAGACATGGGATTCTTTGACAACGCGCTCACACTGCGCGCAGGCAGAACGGTGCGCGAATGGGCCGGCATGGACGACGGTGCAAGTCTTGTACTGAACAGCGGCGCGCGCCCGTTTATCGGGCTTGAAGCAACCGTTACACCGTTCAAGTGGTTTTCGTTTTCCACGATGACCGGCTCGCTTGAAATGCCCAACGCCGACCATATCCTCAATGACATTTACGGAGATACATCAGACGCGGTGTTTCAAAATATGTTTTCGATCAGTATGCTTGAACTTAATTTCAAGTACGTGCACGTCGATTTTGGTACGACCTGTATCTGGCCAAAGCGCCTTGAAATAGGCTACATGTTCCCGCTTATGAGCCATCTCTTTTTTCAGAACAGTATCGGCGATTACGACAATATCAGCCTGTTCGGCAACATAAAACTGCGATATCCCGGTATCGGAAGCGTGTGGTTTTCCCTGTATCTGGATGAAATGACGCTCGGCGGAGAATCAGGCGTACTCAGCGGAAACTTTTTTGAAGCGGCACGAAACATGTTTGCGTATCAGGCGGGCACAAACATAGCGATTCCGTGGGTTCCGTTTGCCAATATTTCAATCAGATATACAAAAGTAGAACCGTACTGCTACACGCATACTACCGTCAGCACCCCGTGGTATGCGGGCTACGTTTCAGAAGCATACCTGAACAACGGGGAATCGCTCGGATACTACCTGCCGCCGAACTCGGACGAGCTGCACGTGCGGTTTGAGACAACGCCGCTGCGCCACTTGCAGCTGCACGCGCAGTACCAGTTCATGCGCCACGGCGCCGATTACGGCAGCAGGCAGGTTCCCGGCAGCTCGCTGTACTCGGAAATGAATCCGCGGGACCGCGACAGCCTGAAAAAATACTTTCTGCATGACGGCGCGTATCAGTGGTTTCACGTAATAAAAATAGGCGGCGAATATAATTTTATAGATATGCTGCCGTTCCCGCTCACGCTGTTCTGCGACATCGGATTTGTCTACAGCTACTTTACCGACACCGACGCGGTACTTGGACAAAAAGCGGACTACCGGCGCGTAAACAACAGCGAATACGGCGATAAATACGGCGCTATCCTGCAGCTGGGCGTACGTATCCTGTACTAGCAGCATTTTTCCAAAGCAGCGCCTGCTTGACCTTTGACACAGCTTCAATGCTACACTCACAGACTCACAAGCAGGTATGGTTTTATGGATAAATTAGAAACACTTACACAGTATCTTGGCGGGCTTAAAAGCACGGCAGTCGCATTTTCCGGCGGCGCTGACTCGGCGTTTCTGCTAAAAATGGCGCACGATGTACTCGGCGGCGCCGTGATCGCAGTTACAGTGCTCACACGCGCATTTCCCCGCCGCGAGCTTGCGCAGGCAGAGGAATTCTGCCGCGCGCGGCGCATCGCGCACATTGTGCTCGAGCTCGACGAGCTGTCTATCGAGGGCTTTGCGCAGAATCCGCCGAACAGATGCTATCTGTGCAAACACGCGCTCTTTTCTGCAATTATCGCCGCTGCCAGACAACGGCACATCGCTTCCATTATTGAAGGTTCAAACGCAGACGACTGCAGTGACTATCGCCCCGGACTGCAGGCGCTCGCGGAGCTCGGCGTCAAAAGCCCGCTGTGCAGCGCAGGGCTTACTAAACAGGAAATCAGAAGTTTTTCTCAAACGCTCGGCTTGCCCACCGCCGGCAAGCAGCCGCTCGCCTGTCTTGCGACGAGAATTGCATACGGAGAAGAGATAACCGCGCGCAAGCTGTCCATGATAGAACAGGCGGAGCAGCTGCTGCTTGATATAGGCCTGCGCCAGGTTCGCGTACGGCTGCAGGGAGAAACGGCGCGCATTGAAACGGAGCCTGCGGATTTTACCGTGCTCCTGTATAACCGCGAACACATTGTACGGAAACTCAAACAGTACGGCTTTACGTACATCGCACTTGATTTGCAGGGCTACCGCAGCGGCAGCATGAACGAAACACTCACCGCCGCCAGAACCGCACAGGAGGAACCGTCATGGACATAAAAGAACTGCTTACGCAGGTACAGAACGGAAGTCTTTCCGTAGAAGACGCGGAACGGCAGCTTACACGCGAATCGTTTACGGAGCTCGGGTACGCCAAGCTCGACACACACAGAAAGCAGCGCACGGGCTTTTCCGAAGTCGTGTTCTGCAGCGGCAAATCGGACGAACACCTTGCGGCAGTTTTTAAGCGGCTTGCGCAGGAAGAACAGGACGTGCTCGGCACACGGGCAACACCGCAGCAGTACGAGCTAGTCCGCAGCGTCTGCCCCGCCGCCGTATACGACCCGCTCTCGCGGCTCATCAAAATTGAGTCCTCAGGCAAACAGACACGCGGCAGCATAGCCGTCTGCACCGCTGGCACCGCAGATATAGCCGTCGCCGAAGAAGCGGCGCAGACTGCGGAATTCTTCGGCGGCAAGGTAGAGCGCGTCTATGACGTCGGCGTAAGCGGCCTGCACCGGCTTCTGGCAAAGCTTGATGTCATACAGGCAGCGTACTGCGTTATCGCCGTTGCCGGAATGGAAGGCGCGCTTGCAAGCGTTATCGGCGGGCTCGTGCGCAATCCGGTTATCGCGGTGCCCACGTCTGTCGGCTACGGTGCGAGTCTGCACGGACTTGCCGCCCTGTTAACAATGATCAACACCTGCGCAAATGGCATCGCCACCGTCAATATAGACAACGGATTCGGCGCAGGCTATCTCGCGGTGCAGATAAACCGACTCGCACTGCAGCACACATAAACACAGGGGAACACCAATGACTGAAAACAATACAATAGTATACCTTGACTGCAGTTCAGGCATCAGCGGAGACATGACGGCCGCAGCGCTGCTCGACTTGGGGGCGGATGAAACGGTGCTGCGGAACGCGCTTGCAAGCCTTCCCATCGGCGGCTATCAGATACGCATATCGCGCGTGCATAAATCAGGCATAGCCGCCTGCGATTTTAACGTGATTCTTGACGCCGAACACGAAAACCATGACCACGACATGGCGTACCTGTACGGACAGCCGGATCACGCGCATGAACACCGCGCGCAGTCTCCGCACGCGCACGAGCATCACAGCCTTGCAGAAATCACCGGCATACTGCACCGCGCGCAGCTCACCGACCGCGCGCGGGATACCGCGATACGCATCTTTACGATACTGGCGCAGGCAGAAGCGCAGGCGCACGGCACCGCGATTGACAAAGTGCATTTTCACGAAGTCGGCGCAGTCGATTCAATCGTGGACATCACCGCCGCTGCCGTCTGCCTTGACAATCTCGGCATCACGGACGTTATCATCCCTGCGCTGCATGAAGGCACCGGCACCGTCCGCTGCCAGCACGGCATACTGCCCGTTCCGGTGCCCGCGGTTGCGAACATCATACAGGCGCACGGGATTCCGCTGCATATCACGCACGCAAAAGGCGAATACGTAACACCGACCGGCGCCGCAATCGCCGCTGCCGTCAGAACGTCAGGCACGCTGCCTGAATCGTTCACCATACAAAAGACCGGAATCGGCGCCGGCAAACGCGAGCAGGAACTGCCAGGGCTCTTGCGCGCGATGATTATCACGCCGCAGCAGAAGACAGCGCCCAATACAGACGCCATATACAAACTTGAAACAAATCTCGACGACTGCACCGGAGAAGCGCTCGGCTATGTGATGGAACAGCTTTTTGCTGCCGGCGCGCGCGACGTGCAGTATATGCCGGTATTTATGAAAAAGAACCGCCCCGCCTACCTGCTTACCGTGCTGTGCCAAAAAGACGATATTCCCGCGATGGAATCGGTGATATTCGCACAGACAACGACGATCGGCATCCGCCGCGTCAGAATGGAGCGAACCGTGCTCAGGCGCACACTGCGCACACTGCACACACCGTTAGGCAGCGTGCAGGTAAAAGAATGTGCGCTGCCGTCAGCGGCAGGCACACGACTGTACCCTGAATATGAAAGCGTTGCCGAATTATGCAAAAAGACCGGACAGTCGTATCAGGATGTCTATGCCTGTATCGTTTCAGAAATAGCAAAGCAGATCCCGTAAGCCGTACCGTGCCCGAGCCCCGCCGGTCTGCCGCTGCGCAATACCCAGCGCGCGCAGACCGGTGCGGCTTACGCTTCTTTTGCCTCGTCCATCGTCTTAGGCAGGATAAGGTTAAGCGCAATGCCGACGACCGTCGCGAGCGCAACGCCGCTTAACGAAAACACAAAATCCTTTCCCACCGCGAACTGCAGCATACCGCCGCCGATACCGATTACAAGAATAACGGAAGAAATCGTCAGGTTGCGCTTGTCGGTATAATCGACGCCGCTTTCTACGATAGTGCGCAGCCCGCTTGACGCAATAAGCCCGTACAGCAGCATGGAGATGCCGCCCATGACCGGCCCGGGAATCGTCTGAATAATAGCGCCGAACTTATGCAGAAACGACAGCAGTACCGCGATAACAGCCGCCCCGCCGATAACCCACACGCTGTATACTTTCGTAATCGCCATAACACCGATATTCTCTCCGTAGGTGGTGTTCGGCGGTCCGCCCCACAGAGACGCCCACGTTGTCGCAAGCCCGTCGCCGGCAAGCGTGCGGTGCAGCCCCGGATCCTTATAAAAATCCCTGCCGACGACCTTTGACGTAACCAGCGTATCCCCCAGATGCTCGCAGATTGTCGCAAGAGACACGATGATAAACGTGAGCACCGGCACAAACGAAAATTTCGGAACCTCAAACGTCGGCACGCCGAACCAGTCTGCTTCGGCAACAATGCTGAAATCGATCAGGCGGTATGCAGGAAACACCATGCCCATAAGCAGCGTAAACAGATAGCCGCCGATAAGGCCGATAAGAATCGAAAGCGTATTGAAAAACCCCTTAAAAAAAATCGTTGCGACAATGGCAACGGCAAGCGTAAAGAGCGCGATTGAAAAATATACAAGTGAATACGTATCGCCGTTGTACATTGCAGACTGCATCGCAGTCGGCGCAAGATTCAGTCCGATGACGATAATCACGGAACCAATGACAACCGGCGGCAGCGCACGGTCAAGCCACGCCGTGCCCGCTATTTTAATGACTGCACCCACAGCCGTGTAAAACAGCCCTGCGCAGAACGCGCCGCCGAGCGCATACGGCATGCCGTACGCTTCGCCAATACCAACCAGCGCGGGAATAAACGCAAAAGACGAACCGAGAAACGCGGGCACTTTGGCACCCGTGATGAGAATATAGAGCAGCGTGCCGCTGCCTGCAGTAAAGAGCGCCGTAGACGGACTGAGTCCTGTTAAAAGCGGCACGAGAATAGTCGCCCCGAACATCGCGAACACGTGCTGAAAACTCAGCGGCAGCCAGCGCACAAACGGCGGCCGGTCAGCCGGCCCTAAAATCTGCGTGTTTTTCATGCAATCACTCCTGTTTCTAAAAACTGTATTCGCACCACTATAACACAGAACAGGTGTGCCGCGCAAATGCCGCGCAATTTTTTTGCGGCAAACTGCCGCACAGGCTCAAGTCAAAGTGCCGCTGCGGCGGCGGGAAGTTTCTGCGCTTGCACGCGGGCTTTTTTTCTTTTTTATTCGCTATAATTATTCGCTATAATTTGTTTTTTGGGGAGGAAGGAGCACCGCTGCTTAAGAAGCGGGCCCCTACCCCGCTTCAGCACTGCAGCTTCAGCAGACAGCCCACTATGAGGATTTAGTCTGAACAGTAAACCTGCTGACAGCCGTGCGCGTTAAGTTAACTTGCCATAGCCTGCAAATCAAGCTGCTGCGCACGTTAAGTCAACTTGCCGCAGCGTGCAAGTCAAACTGCCGTGCGCGTTAAGTCAACTTGCCATAGCCTGCAAGTCAAGCTGCCGGCGTACATTAAGTCAACTTGCCATCACCCGCAAATCAACTTGCCCCGGGCTCGCACGCCAACTTGCCGCGACTCACAAATCAAACTGCCGTACACCGTGCAGAGACTTGCCGCTTCGCAGCAAACAGCTTGGCAATCATGCATTACAGACACAGTGCCGGAGTGGAGGGAGAGGCTCCGGGGAAAGAGGAGAACACCGCCTCTGAAGCAGAGAGTCTCCCCTCCCGGAAAAGCACATTACAGAGAAAAAACGTCCGCGTGCAGCGCAGTAAACACCCCGCGGAGAACTGCAAAGAAAAACCCCACCTAGACGCAGGCACCACCTGCAAAGTATACTGCACCCCATGTATGAAATACGCACAGAAGCGGATTTTGCCGCGGCGCACTATCTCAGCAACTATCACGGTAAGTGCGAGCGCCTGCACGGCCACAATTACGCCGTATACGCGCACGCGCGGGGAACCGAACTTGACGGCGGCGGCATGCTCATCGATTTCGGCGTGCTCAAGCGCGCGCTCAAAGAAGTGTGCGCACAGCTTGACCACACAAATCTCAACGACATGGACGTCTTTGACAGCAATCCCAGCGCTGAGCGCATCGCGCAGTATATATTCTTTCAGGTGCGCCGGAAGCTGCCCGCCGCCTGTCAGGGGCTGCTGTACGCGGTAGACGTGTTTGAAACGCCGACAAGCCGCGCACGCTACTCTATAGAAGAATAACATACTGTTTATTGAAAATAACACGGTATATTGATACAGTATACCGCATGGGACTCATACGCAAATTAACAAACGGGCTTGAACGCCAGTACATCGTGTACACAGCGCTTTCGCCGCTCGCCATGATCGGCGAAGTCGCCATGGAAGTTATGATTCCGCTTATCATGGCACTGATTCTCGATCACGGCATCACCACGCAGGATATAGGATACACGCTGCGCACGGGGCTGCTCATGGCGGGCGCTGCGGCGCTTTCGCTTGTCTGCGGCGTACTGTCGGCACGCTTTGCGGCGTTTGCGTCCGCCGGATTCGCGCGCAACTTGCGCCGCAGGCTGTTTGCAAAAGTGCAGGACATGTCGTTTGCCGGCGCTGACCGGTTCGGCACCGCATCGCTCGTAACGCGCCTTACCACAGACGTTACAAACGCGCAGAATACGTATCAGATGGTTATCCGCATCTGCGTACGCGCGCCGGTAATGCTTATCAGCGCCACGTGCATGGCGTTTTTTGTCAACGCGCGTCTTGCCTCGCTCTTTTTGATTATCATCCCGATTCTCGCCGTGCTGCTGTGGCTTATCGGAAGCCGCGCGTTTCCCCGTTTCCGCGAAATGCTCACCCGCTACGACCGGCTTAACAGCACCGTGCAGGAAAACCTTATCGGCATACGCGTCGTAAAGTCGTTTGTGCGCGAAGACTTTGAAAGCGATAAATTTACGCAGACCGCAGACGAACTGCGCCGCGCACAGCTTGCCGCCGAAAAGATTATTATCTGGAACGGGCCGGTCATGCAGCTGACGATGTACGCAGCGATTATCGCCGTCGTGTGGTCGGCAGGCAATATGATTACGGCAGGCACAATGCAGACAGGCGAGCTTGTCGGCTTTTTTTCCTATATTACTCAGATACTCATGTCGCTCATGATGCTTTCGATGATATTCGTGCTTTTGGTGCTCGCGCGGGCATCTATAGCCCGTATTGCGGAGGTGCTCGACTGGCAGAACGATATCACTGACCCGCCGGCAGGGCAGGCCGCAGCAGCTCCTGAAAACGGCGCGGTTGAATTCCGTAATGTCTCGTTCTCATACGCAGGCGGCAGGGGGCCCGACGTGCTCCGCAATATTTCGTTTTCGATACCGGCAGGCTGCACCGCAGGCATTATGGGCGCAACGGGCTCCGCCAAATCAACGCTCGTGCAGCTCATACCTCGCCTGTACGACGCAACGGCGGGTCAAGTGCTTGTAGCCGGAAAAGACGTCCGCCAGTATCCGCTCCAGACGCTGCGGAACGCCGTGGCGATGGTGCTGCAGAAGAATGTGCTGTTTTCAGGCACGATAAAAGAAAACCTCCGCTGGGGAGATGCGGACGCGGATGATGAGACGATATACGCCGCGTGCCGCGCCGCCGACGCATATGACTTTGTAAAGAACTTTCCCGACGGTTTTGACACGGAGCTCGGTCAGGGCGGCGTAAACCTTTCCGGCGGGCAAAAGCAGCGGCTGTGCATTGCCCGCGCGCTGCTCAAAAAGCCAAAGATTCTCATATTGGACGACAGCACGAGCGCCGTCGACACGGCGACAGACCGCCGCATCAGGGCGGCGCTTCGCAAAACGCTTCCCGGCACGACAAAAATCATTATCGCGCAGCGCGTTGCGTCTATCATGGACGCAGACATTATCTTTGTGCTTGATAACGGCGGCATTGCCGCATCAGGTACACATGAACAACTGCTTGCGTCGTGCAGCATCTACCGTGAAGTATATGAATCTCAGCAGCAGGGGGCGCAGAATGGCTGATACACAGAAAAACATCAAAGTTCCGGCGTCTGTGCGCGGCCGCGGCATCCCCGCAGGTTCCGGCGCCAAACCGCAGAACACGGCAAAGACAATCGCGCGCCTGTTTAAGGCGATGGGCAGGCAGCGCGTGCTTTTGATACCGGTCTTTATCGCCGTGCTCATAAGCGCAGGCGCGTCGCTTTCGGGCACGTATATATTAAAGCCGGTGCTCAATGAGTACATTATTCCGTTCATCGGGCAGGAACATCCCGATTTAAGCGGGCTTGCGCAGCTTTTGCTGCAAATGGCTGCCATCTTTGTGTGCGGCGCGCTTGCCACCTACCTTAACAGCCGCATTATGCTCACACTGAGCACCGGTACGCTGTTCAGGATACGGACGGAGCTCTTTTCAACGCTTGAGCGGCTGCCGCTTAAGTATTTCGACACGCACACGCACGGCGAGCTTATGTCGCTGTTTACGAACGACACGGATACGCTGCGCGATATGTTCAGCCAGAGTATTCCCCAGCTCTTTACATCGACGATAACCATTATCGGCGCGTTTACGATGATGCTCGTGCTTTCGCCGCAGCTCACGCTGATTTCGGCGGCGGTTATCGCGGTGATGGTGCTGTGCATTAAACTCATCGGCTCGCGCAGCGCCTCCGCGTTCCGCAGCCAGCAGCGCAATCTGGGGCGCGTAAACGGATACATCGAAGAAATGATAGAGGGGCAGAAGGTCGTTAAGGTGTTCTGCCATGAAGACGCGGTAAAGCGCGAGTTTACAGGCATCAACGCAGATCTCTGCGCTTCGGCCTCACTTGCAAACTCGCTTGCAAACATGATGGGGCCGCTTATGTCAAACCTGTCCTATATCGGCTACGCCTTATGCGCCGTTGCCGGCGTGCTTATGATTATTGCGGGTTTTCTTGATATAGGAACGGTTGCGGCGTTTTTGCAGTATTCCCGTTCGTCGGCGCAGCCGGTAACGCAGATGTCGCAGCAGTTCAACAGCATACTGAATGCGCTTGCCGGTGCGGAGCGTATTTTTCACGCCATAGACGAGCAGGCGGAATCGGACACCGGTACGACGGTGCTCGTCAACGCGGTGGAAACGCATCCCAACGCAGGAAGCGACGGGCAGGCAAAACTCGTTGAGTCGTTTGCGTATACGGGACGCTGGGCGTGGAAACGCGCAGACGGCAGCAGCCTGACGCCGATGCGCGGTGCGATATGCTTTGATCACGTAACGTTCGGCTACCGACCGGAAAAGACTGTCCTGCATGACATCTGCATTGACGCCAGGCCCGGGCAAAAGATCGCGCTTGTCGGCTCCACCGGTTCGGGAAAGACGACGATTACCAACCTGCTCACCCGCTTTTACGATATAACGCAGGGAACGATTACCTACGACGGCATACCGCTCACCGACATACAAAAAGCGTCGCTTCGCCGCTCACTCGGCATGG
>DXHG01000121.1 GCA_019113455.1 Candidatus Treponema faecavium
TCGTCCGGCCTGAGTTTTCAAAAAAAGGCAGGATAAGTATTTCTGAGGCGGCGTTGACGCAGATGGTGATTCACTGCGTATCCGAATACGACACGCAGATACGGGTAAAAAAGCTTTCCATAAAAACAAACGCGCAGGGCTACCGGCTCACCATCACCATTGATGTGCCGTTTGGAACGCAGCTTACCGGAAAAATACATAAGCTGCAGCAGTATATTATTGAAAATATTGAGCGCTATACCGGTATTCTCATAGAAGAGGTAAGCATTATTATTGACAAAATTACACAGACAGGCGGCGCACAGCGCAGCTGAATCAAAAGCTCACCGCTCTGCAGCCGCCTGATACTGCTCCGCGGCGGCAGGCAGACGCACCGCAGCCGGCTGTGCGTTTTTTGTCCGCCGCTGCTTGTTCCGCTGCGAAAACACGATCGTATCCGCGTCTGCAGGTGCCTCTTTCCGCTGCCGTATTTTACGCGGAAACCGCACGGACACGCCGAGTTTTTTCAACACCGTGCGGATGGCAAAATCAAGCTCGGTGCGCTGCGGGTTCATCGGCAGTATAAACTGACGGCACTGCGACCATGTCTTTGCGTATAACTCGCTCGGCGCCGCGGACACAGCTTCCTGCTGCCAATCAGTCATATCCGAAATAAAATCGTAAATAACATAGGCAAGCTTCTGCCCCAGCCGTGCATCCGGATCAGACTGAACAAGGGAATCCAGTTCTTCCAGATGGCCCAGGTAGCGCGCCTCAAAATCAGGGTTTTCATACATGAGCGCTGTTGCCGTCGGCTGCAGATACATATACAAATCTTCCTGCAGCGCCTCGGCAACGATGGCGCGCGCATGACCGCTGTTAATGATTTTAAGCATTTCTTCCGTGAGACGCGACGGAGATATCGGAGACAGCAAATGAGCCGATTTTCGTATCTTGCGTTTGAGCATATTGGACATGCGGCACTGAGTCGTCGCCGCGTATTTTACTGCGCGCAGCATCCGTACCGGATCGTCTTCAAAAATGCGGTCAAGCGGAATCACCGGCCTGATAATCCGGTGTGCAATATCGCGCACGCCGTTTACGTAATCGATAATCTGTTCTTTTATTGGATCGTAATACAGCGCGTTCAGAGAAAAATCGCGGCGTTTTACGTCTTCATCGATTGAACCGAAACTGTTGCCGATAGAACCGTCTTCAAGCGAGCGGAACGTGCTGACTTCAAAAATCTTGGAACCGAAGAACACGTGCACAAGCCTGAATCGCTTGCCGATTATCCGCGAATTGCGGAACAGTTTTTTTATTTTAGACGGCGTAGCATCGGTAACAATATCAAAATCTTTCGGTATCTTGTCTACAAGCAAGTCCCGCACCGCGCCGCCGACAATATAGGCGTTATACCCATAATCCCGCAGATGGCTGATAATTTTGAGCGCATCGCTGTCTATTTTATCACGGACTATGTTATGTTCATCTTTTGTGTAGATGACAGCCTGTTTTACCGGCCGTCCTTTTTTATCAGAGGAATAACGAAACAACACAACGCATAAATGATAAAAGAAACAATATACTAAAGTCAAGGCATGTTCTTATCTGCATACACTGCTCATGCGCGGCGGGGTGTTTTTTGCGCTGCACGAACGGCTTTTTTCTTTCTTATTCTCTGTACTTTTGGGGAAAGGAGGAGCCCCTCTCTCTCCTCTCCAGCACTGCGGTTTGCGAAGCGGGCGAAAGACCGCGCAGTAAACAAACCTGTACTCACAGATTGTTCGCCTGTGATAAAGCAAACACTGCTGTTCTGCACAGCGCAAGGGTATGACCTGCAGGATTCTGCACTAAAAAATTTGCCGATGGCAAAATTTTATTTTGCCATTTATCAGACATGAATTTTGCCGATGGCCAGCGGCGCACTTGCCGATTGCAAATTTTCAGTTTGCCGTCGGCAAATGAAAAGTTTGCCGTCGGCAAGTGTCTCGCTGGCCGACGGCAAATTTCTTACCGGATAAACGGCAAATTTTTAGTTTGCCATCGGGAAATATGTTCGTTTGCTATGCAGCCTCAAATTTGCGGCTGTGTGCGTATGCAAGTTTTTGGAGTATGCTCAAAGCATACTCCAAAAACGCAGCGGCAAGCTCCAGTGCTGGAGAGGAGGGCTTGGGGAGTATATAAAAGAAAAAAACGCCGCGTACAAGCGCACATGCCAATATCCCGCTTGCGCGTAAGAGGTCTTTTGTATACAGTTACGATGAATAGTAGTATGGATAAGTCAATTCTTTTTGCGGCGGCGCTTTTTTGTGCGGCGCTTGCAAACGGCGCGCTGGCGCTGCTGCTGCGTTTCAGTTCGGCACCGCACCATACGGGCGTAAACCGTACGCCGGCGCGCCGCTCGGCAGGTATGCTGTTCAGCGCCTGTGCCGCGCTGCATATCGTCGGAGCTGCTGGCTGTGTGCTGACTCCGCAATTTCTTTCAATAATACAGACGGCGGCCTGTATCGTGCTGGGCGCGTCGGCGGTGCTGCTGGTTTTCTTTATTCTCCGCGCGGCAGCAGAGTAACGCGGCGGTCTGCTATAAAACGGCCAGCTCCGCAATACGCAGCGCGCCTTGCCGCAGTATCCGGGGCGTGTCCTGCGTTATATCCACAATAGTTGACGGCAACTGCGGCGCGGGGCACTCGCCGCCGTCAATAACAAGCGAAACAGCCGTGCCGAACGCCGCATCAATTTCTGCAGCGGTACGCAGAACGGGCAGCCCTGCACGGTTCGCGCTCGTTGAATACAGCGGATACCCGCACCGCGCAATCAGCGTGCGAAGCCAGCTGTCGCCGGGACAGCGGAATGCCGCTGTCTGACAGCCTGTCTCGTCAACAGCGTCCGGAATAAGCGGAACTACGACAGACAGCGAACCCGGCCAATATTTCATAAGCCAATCGGGAACAGCGGCGGCGCTGTATGTCTGTATGTCGGAGGCGTCAGCGCAGAGGCGGATAAAAGGTTTTGTTTCTTCCCTGCCCTTAACCGCCCGTATCAGACCGTCCGTATACGGCACCAGGCCTGAAAGCCCGTATACGGTATCTGTTGGGAGCGCAACAATGTGTTTTTTCAGCAGTTCGCCGGCAACAGCGTCCATGCTTTCAGGCATATCTTTGCTGAGAATCATATTCTGTCCTGCTGCGGCAGTTACTGGCGTGTGTGCAGCGCGATACCCGCGCTGTATACGGATTGGGCTTGCACAGTTTGGGTGTCCTGCTGCACCGCTGCCGTGCGTCCGGTACGCGGTATCCGAGATACCGCCGATAAAATAATCAGCGACAGCGCGCCGCAGATAATCGCCAATACCTTGCACAGCCATTCGGGAATATACGAGCCTTTTTCGGCGTGAACGATAGTACCGGCATCATATACCGGCTCTTCCAGCGGAAGCATTCCCGCGATGCGCACCAGTTTTTCATTTTCATGCACGTACCCGAGTTTCCGCGCGTAAGAAGCAATGGCATCGGGATCCTGCAGCAGCGCGGTATACTGTTCCTGCAGATGCGTATGCAGCCGTTCCATCTCGGCTGTGTTCACGCTTAAAAGCTGCCGCTGCTCTTTCATGTGGCTGTATGCAATGATTCCGTCCTGCCCGCCGATAATTGAAACAGCAACATATATAAACGTACCGACACATGCCGATATCAGAATACGTAAACGCAACATACCGTAAATAACGGCACGTTTCACCAATTTCTAAAACGAAAAGATGCCCTGCGCACGCCGCCGCCGGTATGCGCAGGCAGGAAATATCGTTTTTTTTTTGCGTTCCGTACGCGGCACAATGTTAACACAGTGAAAAAGATATGGTATACTTATTCCATAAGTACGGCATACGGCTGTCTGCAAACACGGCAGTGCACGAGATAACGGCTTGTGTTTTTTTTGCAATGTGCCGATATACTGATATAAGACGATTTTATATCAGGTCTTTTTTCTGCATTATGCATTAGGTATATAGTTATATGCTGCGCTGTATACCGGTACAGACTGATTGGAGAAAGAGAAGATGGATGACAACACGGATCTTGAAGCATACGGCGTTTGGGTAAAAAAACCGCCGAAAAACGCAGACACTCCGCTGCCCGATAATACTGCCGAGCTTGCAGCAGAAGAATCCGAGCTCATCGATGTATCGCTTGATGATTTTTTAGACGATGACATACCGGTATCGGCAGCCGATGCACAGCCTGAAGAAGAACAGCCTGACGATGATCCGACGCTTGATCTTGATCTGACGTTTGACGATGATTTTGCCGTACAGACCGCCGATGATGATTTTTCTGATATAGCGGCAGCCGCCGATGCCGTGTCCGCGGCCGATACGGAAACGAACTTTGACGATATATTTGATACTATTGAAGACATAACGGCAGAAACTCCCGTCAGCGGTGATGAAAAAGCGCCGGATCTGCAGTTTGAAGAAGTATCTGACTTTGACGATATTTCTCCGGATGCAGACAGCGCCGATGAAACGCACGGAATCGAAACTCCTGCTGATTATAATATCAGCGTTGAAGATTCCGTACCTTCCGAACTGCCGGAACCGGCAGCCGACAGGGAGTATGCAGCAGATACGGCGGAAACTGGCTTTCCTGCACAGGAGCCGGCTGAACAAACACAGGATACAGCTATAAAAAACAACATATCGGAACATGATGACGCCTCAAGTGCAGATTCAATTCCGGACGACGAACAGGAATTTGATATGGAAAAAAACAAGGAATTTGTTGCCAAAACAGAACAAATGCTTGAGCGCATCGTTTCAGAACTGCACACGCTCGCTTCTGAATTCAACCAGCTTCGCAGCGATGTCGAAATACTGAAAAAGACAAATCAGACAGCTGCCGCGGCGCCTGAACCGCAGGACATCATGCCTGACGGCGGTGCGCCGGACGCAAGCGGTTTTTTCGGCTCGGACACGTCGGCTGACGGAGATGACACCATAGCCCTTTCGGGAGATGAACTGAACAATATCCTTGAAAGCGCAAATTTTGTCGAAGAATTTGGCGATAGCGCGCTTGACGAGGCGGATTTCAGCGATCCGGACTTGACAGCAGACGCAGGCACGCCGGAACCGCTGCCGGCAAGCGAAAATGATCTGTTTGTACCGGCAGATGAAACCGATATATTCGCCGGCGGTCTGGGGGATCTGAAACTGTCCGCGCCGGAAACCGGCGATGCGGAACTGCAGGCGGACGGCAGCGGCGATATTGAAGTCCCTGATCTGGATGCAGCAAACTACGACCTTACTGACGAAAACCTCGATTATCTGTCCCGGCAGCCTACAGCTCAGGAAACAGAGGAACACAGCGAACAGCCTGATACGGATGATGCAGCAGCAAAAGATTTGCTTGATTTGTCAGAGAACAGCGATACCGATGAGATTCAGGAAGAAGAAATCGCAATCCCTGATTCCGCTGCTGCGGAATCAGAAGCCGACGCTGCGGACACAGCACAGACAGCCGCCGGAACTGCTGCGGAGCATGAAAGCACCGATGCGGCTGCTGCGCCTCTGCACAGCAGCAGTCAGATTAACGCTATCCCGCCGGAACTGCGCAGCGACATAAAGGCCGTGCTCTCATACATTGATCAGATGCTTGAAAACCTGCCTGAAGATAAAATAGCGGAATTTGCAAAGTCTCCGTACTTCCCGTTATATAAACAGCTGTTCTCCGAATTAGGAATTTCCTGATATGGGACTGCTTGAACGAATATTGGCGGCAGCGCATGATAGTGCCGCCAATATTCACCATACCCGTATATCGATTGACTTGCATGGCTTTGCAGAAAAGTGCAATTTTCGCAAAGCCTTGTTTTTTTCTCTGACCGGCGATTATTACTGCGTCTCTGATTCAATCGGCATGACAGCAGAAACAATTATTAAAGCGCTGTTTACGCGCGAGTTTCTGGAGCAGGCGATTCCGCTTCCGCAGTGGCGCTGCATTTCGGGGCTTACGCTGGGAGGGTTCAGGCAGTTTTTTTCTCCGTCTGATTTTGAGACACTTTCGGCGCTTCACGGCACACAACTTACCATACACGGTAAGCCGTATATTCTGCTCATCGCGGACAGTACGGCCGACAAGGCCCGCATAGATGAGTTCCTTTCCGAGTGCGCCGACAGAGATTCCCTCGCGCCGGCAAGCAGCAGCGAGATTCTGCAGGCGCTGCGTGATGACATGGCTGATTCTTTGCCGCGCCTCACCGTAAACTGCGCCGGCGCTATCGAAGAGCTCCTGCACGCGCAGTATCCGCATGATACACTGCGGCAGAACCAGCCGATACACCAGGCGGTCTGTGCAGCGCTGCACCGCAGATTATTTTCCATTATACAGACGCTCGTTCCGCAGTATACGTGTATATCATACCAGTTATTCAGCGTATCGTTTCCGCTTATCAGAGAGGAACTCGATACCGTCAGTATAGAACTTATTTCCTTTCACATAAGAAAAACGCTCGCGCATTTCTGGGGCAGGCAGCTGTGCAGCCAGCCGCTGATAACATTTATTCCCTGATATGCCGGACGCCGCAATGAAAGATATTGTTTTTTTTACCGCGAAGAACGGAGCGCAGACATGCGCGATTCAGAACTGCCATATTCATTCTGCCTATGATCCTCAGCGGGAAGCAGAGCGGTTTGTGCAAACTATTGCACCGTCTTTTGTGCCATCCTGCATTGTTGTCGTAGAGCCTGCCCTTTCCTACTGCGTGCAGCCGCTGCATGAGCGGTTTCCGAACGCGAAACTGATTGCCGTGCGGCTTGAGCCGCGCTTTAAAGATACCGACGTGCTGTGGCATACGGTATTCGACTGCACAGACAAAGTGCAGGCGGAACGTCTTGGCGAACGGCTCTTTTCTTGTATAGGAGATCAGCTTGCGGCGTGCGTTTTCGTTGACTGGAAACCGGCGGCAAGCCTGTATCCCGAACTGCACACGCTCGTCTGGCAGCAGATACAGTATGCGGTCAGCAAAAACACAGATGTACTTGCAACGCAAGCGTATTTTGCCAAACGCTGGATCCGCAATGCCGTGCGACTGTGCGTAACGGCAAACACCACCGTACGGTGCTCTGCAGGCACGCAGCCGGTGCTGTTCTGCGCTTCGGGGCCCAGTCTGACCCGCTCCATTCCGTTTATAGCGCAGTACCGCGATGATTTTTTTCTCCTTGCCGCGTCTTCTGCATATGAACCGCTCGCATTTGCAGGCATTGTGCCGGATGCCTGTATTTCTACAGATGGCAGTTTTTGGGCAAAAAAGCATATCAGGACATGTTCCGTTCCGCTTATCGTTTCTGCGGAATCGGCGCTCCCCTGCCAGGCGCTCAGTGCGCTGCCGCTTGCCGTACTGCGCTATGGAGACAGCCTTGAAACGCTTTTTCTTGACAGCTGTCATATTCCTGCATACACGGCTGTACGCAACGGCACCGTAAGCGGCACTGCAATTGAATTTGCGCTCACGCTGACAAGCGGCCCTGTGTACGCCTGCGGGCTTGATTTATGCACCGCAAAAGGACAGCAGCACGCACAGCCAAACTGTCTTGAAACGGATGACTCGCTGTGTGATTTCAGGCTCACACCCGCAGCAACTCGCACTGTGCACAGGGAATGTAATGCGCAGCCAATCGCGCTGTACCGACGCTGGTTCTGCGATAACAGCGAACGGTTTGCCGCGCGCGTTTCTCGCATTTTTGACCAAGACACGCTGAACTGCGGAACGGCAGTATTAGGCTGTATACCGGATATAGCATGGCGGGATTACGCAGAAGGCCGCATATACGCATATACAAAACCGAAACTGCGCAGCGTCAGCATACCTGCGAACTCAAAGAAGCGGGCAAAAACAATTTGCAGTCTCTTTGCGCAAGGTATGCGCCTGATACAGCAGGACACCGACAGCCCGCAGGCCGGTATGTGGCTTTCATCGCTCATTCCGGCGGCATATGCGGCATATGCGCGTGAACCGGACAAAAGCCGCCTGAAAGCAGATATAACGCAAAAAGCTGCTGAAAGCATTGCAGAACTAACCGCATATGCCAAACGCTGCGCAGGCAGTACAGCGCAATGAACACGGCACATTCATACGGAGCACCCGCAGCAGCCCGAGACGGCACGCGTATTCCGGCCTTTGCAGACGGGCAAACAATGTATTCACGGTATGCGCCGGAAAAAGACGCAAAGGCATTCGCTGCGGCGTTTGTCCAATCGTTTGGTGCACAGAAAGACGGCAGCGCCGCCGGCTATGCTGTCGTATTGGGGCTTGGTTCAGGGCTGCATATCCGGGCGCTGCTCAGCACTGGAGTACAGAAAATTATCGTGCTTGAAGAAAATGAGAGCGCCGTTGCGTTTCTCAAAGCATCGTTTCCTCTTGACGATCTGTTTTCCGATGAACGCGTTCTTGTCTGCACGGCAGCGGCGTTTGAACAGGTTATAACGGATACCTATATTCCGGCATTGTACGGAAACGCCGTCTGTCTGCCGCAGCGCGTGTGGGCTGACCATCACCGCGAGCTTGCTTCTCAGGCACTTGCTGTGTTCAAGCGGGCTGTTTTAAGCGTTTCGGCTGACTTTTCAACGCAGGCGCATTTCGGGAAAATCTGGTACAGAAACATTATTCAAAACCTCATGCTCGCAGGAAATCTGCGCACCTGCACGATTCCGGCCCGCACCTTTGATAAGCGGTATACCGCAAAAAAAGCGTTTGTTGCCGGCGCCGGGCCGTCTCTTACTGCGCATCTCCCCTTTCTTGCGGCGCACAGGCAGGATTTTTGCGTTATTGCCGCGGATACTGCGGTTCCGCCCCTCGTGCGCAGCGGCATACTGCCAGACATTGCTGTAACGCTTGACGGACAGCAGGTATCGCAGGAACACTTTTATTTTTTGGACGCGTGTACAGAGCCGCCGGATATGCTCATTGCCGCTGATTTAGGCGCAAACAGCACGCTTACGCGAAGGCTGGCACGGCGCGGCTGTCCAATTCTTTTTACGTTCGGCGGTCATCCGCTGGCGCAGGCAGCTGCGCTCTATATGCGGCACACCGCGAAGGAGCAGCTTGTGCATGTAAACACCGACAGCGGAACAGTCCTTATGGCAGCGCTTGATATTGCCGTTCAGCTGGGATTCTCCGCGGTGCTGCTTGCGGGAGCTGACTTTGGATACACAGACGGCAAACCGTATGCCTGCGGTACGTACCTTGACAGCCGCTATCATGCAGCATCGTACCGGCTCCGCAGCGCGGAACAGGCGTTTGTTTCGCTTATGTACCGCGGCGAAACGATATATACAGGTAAAAACTTTTTTTCAACGCCGATTTTGCAGCAATATTGCAATAGTTATCTCACTTACCGGCAAAAACATGCCGATGTTTGTATTATGAGACTTGGTTACGAACCATCAGGCATATACAAACAGACAGCGCAGCGGCGCATATCATGCTCCATACCGCAGACAGTATCTTATACGGCGGCTCTTTCTTTTATCGGCTGGTTCAAACATGAACTCGCGGGGCTTATTGCCGCAGTAAAAGAGACAGCAGATATATCCGCGATGCACTGCAGTCCGGTCTTTCACGCGCTGCTTCCGCTTATAGCATATTATAGAAGAAACTTCCCTGAAATGTATACTCACGATGCCTGTTTCCGTTTTATGGAACTTGCATATGCACAAATATCACGCTATAGCATATAGGATATGATGTATGAATAATAAAACCATAACGCTTTTTTCTATCCTGATTTCCGTTTTATTTATTATTGCCGTCCTGTATATGGCAATCGGTATTCTATTTGACGCAAAACGCGGCGCGCTCACTGCACAAACTGACTTCAATATGTTCATAACTGAAGTACAGCATATCTGCAGCAGCCCGCAGGACACAAATACGCTGTATACACAGATACAGCGTGCCGCACTTAATAAACAGAATTTTGCGTCGGTGTCGCTTACGGATCAGGGACAGACAATACAGCTTACGACTAACCGCATGGTAAGCACGTCTTCCCCGTTCCTTAACACATACAGCCTCTCCGTACTTGAGTATTCAGGCCGTCAGATTGCAGTTACCGCTTCTGTCTTTACATTGCGCAATATCGATATCTTTTACCGCGCCCGCACCGCGTTTTTGCTGATTCTTGCCGGAACGCTTGTAACCGGCATCGTTATCGCATTTCTTTCGTTTACCTCTAAAGAAAAAATTGCAGAACAAGCGGAATCGTCCTCAGAAGACGACAGCTTTAGTTCCCATTTCCAAAAAACCGGAACAGCAGATACTGCCGGTACAGCTGCTGCTTCCGCACAGGCACAGCAGCAGGAGGATACCGACGGGTATGTAAAAGCAGACGCGCATATTGTACGCTATGACGCGCAGATGTCTGATTTGCAGCCTGAACCTGAAGCAGAAGTACAGGCTGAACAAAACGAACAGTCTGCTGCCGATGACGGGGATGCAGACCAGCTGCAGATGCATGAAAATGAAGCCGCCGCACCGGAAGAGCAGGCTGACGGCGCATATGACGCGCTTGACCTCACAGCTTGTGAAGAACAGGCATTTACCGAACCTGAGCCGGTACAGCCGCAGCAGGAAGCCGAACCGCAGGATATGCAGAACGCGGAAGATGACAGAGAGATTCAACCGGTACCGGAGTTTCCTGCGTCAGAAGAACATGCCATATTTGACGATAATGATCTTCCGACATCATACGATGCGGGCGAAGACATTATTCCAGACCCGTTTTCAAGCGTATCAGGGTTTATGCGCGAGCCGCTGCTTGAGCCAAAACTCGATATCATTCTTGACGAGGCTGCCGCCTCTCAAAACGATGTTACACTCGCAATTATACAAATTACAGATCTTGACTATACCGGCGAACCGGCGCAGCGCATATATGCAGTTCTTGAACAATACTTTGAAAAGAAGGAAAATATTTTTGAGTATGGCGACGATTGCTTTGCCGGTATTTTCATAGATAAAAACACCGATGACGCGCTTGCTGCCGTAGAACAAATGCACGCAGATATTATAACCGCAGGCGGCAGTGATATGCAGGTATGTATAGGTCTTTCATCACGTTCAATGCGGCTCATAAGCAGCCAACGGATTATCATTGAAGCGGCAGAAGCGCTCCGCCATGCGCAAAACGATCCTGAATCCCCTATCATTGCGTTCCGCGTTGATCCGGAAAAATACCGGCAGTATATTGCCGCTGCGCAGCAGGAACAGCTTATCGACAACTCACAAGACTAATTAAACGAAAAAAACAAAAAACGGATGCGTGCTTTTTTAGCCCGCATCCGTTTTTTTATGCACCGCCGTCTGCTTCATCAGCTGCATCGGCTGCACTGCCGGATTCATCGCCATTCGATTCCGGCTGCTCCTCTTCTGCAAATTCAGACCGCATATCGGAAATAACTTCCTCATCAAGAGATTCATCTGCGCCGCCGCCTGCCGTATCATCATCCGGTGCAGCAGAAGACAAACCGGCAGGCAGCCCGTCTTCTTTCTCCGCAATCCGTTTTTCAACCGTTTCAAGTGAGCCATTTGTCGGAAACCGCCGCGCCAATACGGCAAACTGCGCACGGGCTTTATCAACATCGCCCGCATCAAGCAAAAGATAGATATAATTTATCTGCAAATCAGCGTCATACGGATGGTGCAGCACGAGCGATTCATATTGTGCAAGCGCGGCTTCGGTATCGCCGCGCATCGCTGCGATATACGCAAGAGAAGCCTGCAGCGTAACGTTTTCAGGATCCTGCAGCAAAAGGTCAGAAAAAACCGCCTCCGCTTTGCTCCAGTCTTTATTCAGCGCGTACATGCAGCCCTGCCGGTAATACGCCGCGCGGTACAGAGACGGGTCGCGCTTTGCCAGCTCGTAGTATCCAATCGCTTTTGCATACTGCGACTGCTTTGCAAAACCTTCCGCAAGCGTATAATACTCGGCGGCGAGGTTCCGCAGTATCCGGTCTTTTTCACCGGGAAGATACACGCGCTGCGATGAAGACGCAGAAACGCATCCGGACGCCGCAAACGCGGCGCACAGCAGCGCGGCGCTTAAAGCACATACAGTCCGGCTGCGCGGCAAAATCATCACACTCCCAGCACGGTCTGTTCTATTTTTCTCAGCTGCGCGCGGTACAGATTATTGATATTGGAGCCGTAATCGGCAATCAGCTGAATCATGTTGCGCGGCATGTCTTCTGCATCGCGTCCGTTCAGGCGGTCTCCGGCGTCTCCCAAACCGGGCAGGATATATGCCGACGTATTGAGCACCGGATCCATCCACAGCGTATACACGCAGCAGTTATCCAGCGCGCGCACAACGCGGAGCGCCCCTTTCAGCGCGGCAATTACGTTGAAGAAGCTGATGGAACGAGGCCGTATCCCCTGATCGAGCAGATACTTGACAACGGTAACGAGCGAGCCGCCTGTCGCGTTCATCGGATCGGCAAAAATCAAATCCCTGCCGTCAAGAGCCGCAAGATCAAAATACGACTTTTTCAAGTCAAGGATATATTCCATGTTGTTTTCTTTTTTTGTTTCATCGCGCTTGATTCTGAACAGCGCAAACGGCGTGATATACCCGTGAGAAGAATACGCCTGTATTTCCTTTGACATAATCATCGACGGCAAAAGCGCGCCGCGGAGCATCACGCACATAACCGCGTTCTCAATCTTATGGTCAATATCGGGGATCTTATGCACAGAATAATTCTGCACGGGATTGGTTACCGGCGTCTTTACGATAAGATAGTTTTTGTTATCGGAATGGTTGCCCGTATACGCCATTTTAAAAAGCATCTCATACGCGCGCTGCGTATAATACACAAACTCATGGTGATCGGTGCGGCAGTCGCGGAGCTTCGCGATAACGCGGGAGGCTTCCGCGTGGCTTTCTTCTTCCGTCTCAAACGAATAGACTTTCAGTGCGGGAACGTTGGCGCAGATTGTCTGCATTAAGTGTCCCATCTCGTTGTACACGCTGATAATCTTTTTTTCTTCTGCAGCGCGCGCGGAAGAAAAACTGCCGTTGTCAAGCGCCTTGAACGACTCCATAGCCTGCGCGTACAGATTGTCCATTTCTTTCAAATATGCCTGATCCGCTTCGGTCAGGTAGCCGTCAAGATCTTCCGCTTTAAGAATAATTTTTGTATTGCCGCTCATCATCACCGCTCCTGTGTATTGTTAATTACGTTCACCAGATAGAAAACTCAAAGGCAAATTGCGTTCTATTATACTGTACACCATTTCTTCATCAAGGCGCAGTCCCTCAATCAGTATCACATCCTCGACTGCAGAAACGCTCCCACCCATTCCGGCAGCGGCAAAGCGCAGAATAACCGATATGCCGTTTACAATCCGTTTATCTGCCGCCGCTATGCTGCCGGAAAACACAAAAAAACGGGTCCCCTCCTCGTCCGCGGCTGGCGTCAGCGAGCCTGAAACAGAAGAAACAGCCGGAATCTGGAACATGCCGCCCGCAAACGGAAGCATACTTGCGCCGTCGCAGTAAAAGCGGATACTCTGCTCATCGGGCACGCCGCCGGTCAGTTTCTGCCTGATGCCGGCCGCCGTCATATCCGGCTGTGATGCGGCATAGCGCTCAATCATGGGCTCCATGGAAGAAGCAAGGCAAATCATATCAGAAGCAAGCGGTGCGGCTTCAAACGCCGCGTCAGAGCGGACAAAGTACTCATACGTGTTTCCCTGCACGCCAAAGCGGCGCCGCTGCCAGCCGTATTTTTCTGAAAACGCCGCAGAAACGGCAGCCCGCGGAAAATCTCCCTGCACTGCAAGCTCAAATGCCGCAGCTTCCGTTTCCGGCTCCGGCGATATGCCCATATACACGGTTCCAAGCCGTTCCAGTATGTACTCCTGCTCCGCTTCAGACACCGACGGCATCATCTGCCGCAGTATCCTGACGGCAAGCGGTTTGTTCGCCGCGGCAGGAAGCTGCACATATATGCGGTGCTGTTCGCTGAATAACGCCCACGGATCGCTGACTGGCTGGCGCTGCACAGAAACACAGCCGGAAGCGATAAACAGCAGCGCCGCCAGTACCGCGGCGGACACACGTCTATGCTTTATCAATGCGGACATACCACACCGCGTCTCCCGCTTCTGCCTGCTCCATTCCGGCAGTATCTGCCGCATCAGCCCAGTGAATCTGTGCGGCAAGCGTCTCTCCGGCAATAAAATCCCTGAAAAGCTCAAACGCACTTTTTAATTCGGCATTGCCGCTCACATGCAGACAGATTCTGTCCGTTACTGCAAAACCATGCTCCTTGCGCATATTCTGTATGCCGCGGACAAGGTCGCGCGCCAAACCTTCTTTGCGCAGTTCGTCGGTTATTTCGGAATCAAGCGCCACGGTGAGCGTGCCGTCGTTGACAACTTTTAAGTGCTCTTTTTCAAGCCGTTCCACAATAATGCAGGAACTGTCTATTTCGATTGTTTTGCCGCCGGCGTCGAGGCTGAGCGTCGCACCGTCAAGCACAGACTGTATCGCATCCTGCCCCAGCTCCGCAATGCAGGCAGAAGCCTGCTTCATCAGCGGACCGAGCTTTTTGCCAAGCGTCCTGAAATTCGCTTTCGCACGGTACTCCACCAGCTCGTCTTCGCGTTCGTGGAACACCACTTTCTTTACATTGAGCTCCTCCCTGATGCTTTCTTCCATCTCGAGCAGCACCGTTTTTTCTTCGGGATTGCGCGTTACAAACGCAACGCTCTTAAGCGGCTGTCTGATTTTCAGATTGAACTGATAGCGCAGAGACCGCCCCATAGAAACCGCCTTCTGCACCGTATCCATCTTGAACTCAAGCGCGGTATCGCGCATACGCGCGTCGGCGCACGGAAAATCAGCCAGATGCACGGATTCCGCATCGGTGCTGCTCCGCAGATTCTGCCACATCGCCTCCGTAATAAACGGAATCACCGGAGCCGCCGTGAGCGAGAATGTTTTCAGCGCGTAATACAGCGTCTCATACGCTTCTTTTTTATCCGCGTCGTTTTCGCTCTTCCAGAAGCGGCGGCGGCTGCGCCGGATATACCAGTTATTCAGCTGTTCGATATAGGCAACAAGCGGGTCAATCGCCCGCGACAAGTCGTACTCATCCATCGCCGCCGTTACGTCGGCAGCGAGCTTCTGCGTAATCGAAAGGAGCCAGCGGTCAAGCAGATTTGCCGGAAGCGTGTCGGCAAACGCCGTACCCGTCGCCTGCACATTGTCTATATTGGCATAGGTAACAAAGAAGCTGTAGCTGTTCCACAGCGGTATCAGAATACTTTTCAGCACATCGCGCACGCCCTCGTCGCTGTATTTGAGGTCGTCTGCCTTAACCGCCGCCGAATGCATCAAAAACAGCCGGATCGCGTCCGCGCCGAACGTATTGAGCGCCTCAACCGGATCCGTGTAGTTGTTCAGGCTCTTTGACATCTTTTTGCCGTCGGACGCGAGCACGAGCCCGCTCACGATACAGTTCTGAAATGCCGGACGGTCAAGCAGCGCGGCGGCAAGCACCGTGAGCGTGTAAAACCAGCCGCGCGTCTGGTCAAGTCCCTCGGAAATAAAATCTGCCGGAAAGTGCGCCTCAAAATACGCCTTGTTTTCAAACGGATAATGGTTCTGCGCATACGGCATGGAACCTGACTCAAACCAGCAGTCAAGCACCTCGGGGATACGGCGCATCGCCGCGCCGCAGCTGCACGGAATCGTAATTTCGTCGACAAAATGCTTGTGCAGGTCTTTGGGATACACGCCTGAAAGCTCTTCAAGCTCTTTTCTGCTTCCGACGCACACCGTCTTGCCGCAGTCGGGGCATTTCCATACCGGCAGCGGATTGCCCCAGTACCGGTTGCGGCTGATTGCCCAGTCCCTTGCGCCTTCAAGCCATTTGCCGAACCGGCCCGTCTTTATATGCGCCGGCTGCCATGTAATTTGATTATTGGCCGAAACCAATTTATCGCGGATAGACTCAACGCCGACGAACCAGCTGCCCACCGCGCGGTAAATGAGCGGGCTCGAACACCGCCAGCAGTGCGGATAAGCGTGCAGAATCTGCTCGCGCTTAACCAGCCTGCCTTCTTTTTTAAGCCGCTCGATAATATCCTTGTCGCAGTCTTTGACAAACCGTCCCTGATAGTCGGGAACTTCTGCGGTAAACCGACATTCGTTATCAATAGGACACACGGTCGGGATGCCCGACCCCTTAAACACCTTATTGTCGTCTTCACCGAATCCGGGCGCCGTATGCACAATGCCGGTGCCGTCTTCTGTCGAAACATAGTCGGCGTTAAACACGCGGAACGCTCCGGCACTGCCGTCTTCACGAACGGCAAGATCGGAAAAATACGGAAAGAGCGGCTCATAGCGCATACCGAGGAATTCCCGCCCCTTCCTGCGCCACACTATCTCGCAGTCTTCAGGCTTTTTATAGTATGCGCCGATGCGCGAGGCGGCAAGAATATAGTATTCGTCGCCGTCGTGTATTTTCACGTATTCAATGTCGGGGCCCATCGTAAGACCGAGGTTTGACGGCAGCGTCCACGGAGTCGTCGTCCACGCAAGCAGATACGTCGCGCCGTTCGCCGCAGAAGCGTCATCAAAACCGGCAGGCACTTCGGTTACCTTAAACCGGATCGTAATCGCCGGATCATGCACATCCTTATATCCGCCGAGATTCAGCTCGTGGTTTGAAAGCACCGTTGAGCAGCGCGGGCAGAACGGAAGTATATAGTGGCCTTCGTAAATAAGCCCTTTTTCCCACAGACTCTTAAACACCCACCAGATTGATTCCATATAATCCGGTTCCATCGTCTTATAGTCATGGTCAAAATCAACCCAGCGGCCAAGGCGCGTTATTGTCTGCCGCCACTCTTTGACATACCGCAGCACGGCAGCGCGGCACGCCTCGTTGAATTTGTCAACACCGTACTTTTCTATATCAGTCTTGGAATTCAAGCCTATTTCTTTTTCGATGAGGTTTTCGACAGGCAGCCCATGACAGTCCCAGCCGAACCGCCGCTCTACCCGTTTGCCTTTCATCGTCTGATAGCGGGGAATAATATCTTTTATCGTACTGGGAATAAAATGCCCGAAATGCGGCAAACCGGTTGCAAAGGGAGGGCCGTCGTAAAACACGTATTCGGGCGCATCGCGGCGCTGGTCAACTGATTTTTTAAAAATATCTTTTTCCTGCCAGAACGAAAGAATGGCTTCTTCCTGCGCAGGGAAATTAACTTTGGGATCTACCGGCTTATACAAAATAATCCTCCTAACATACAGCCGCCATTATGGCATAAACGATAAAAAAAAGCTATAGAGCGCACGATGTCTCGGTTATGCTTCGCGTGCGGTGGGATGCTGCTGCGATTCTGCTTCTGCGCGTGCACGCGGCGTTTTTCTTTGCGGGTCTCCCGCGGGGTGTTTTGCGCTTGCACGCAGACCTGTTTTTGTCAGCCTGCGGCTGCGGGCTTTCTTTCTTATTCTCTGTAATTCGATTTTCCGGGGAGGAAGGCAAACCGTTTCTTCAGAGGCGGATGCCTCCCTCCCCAGCCCGCTTCCTGCCCAGTTTGGGGCATAGTCCTAAACTGGCATGAGAACAGTCTCAAGCCTATTTGCCGATGGCTGTCAGATTTCCCATTTAAAAAATAAAAATTTGCCGATTGCTAATTTAAATTTTGCCGTTTATCCGGTAAGAAATTTGCCATCGGCCAGCGAGGCATTTGCAATCGGCAAACTTTTACTTTGCCGACGGCAAACAAAAAATTTGCCGTCGGCAAGTGCGCCGCTGGCCATCGGCAAAATTCATGTCTGATAAATGGCAAA
>DXHG01000122.1 GCA_019113455.1 Candidatus Treponema faecavium
CGCGCTTCATCCAGCACAGACAGCTGCTTCATTCCTGCTGCCGCCGTATTCGTTCAAGAATCATATCCAGTTCTGCAATAAGTTTAAGCGTCTCATCACGGTCAAGCGCACCTGATGTCTCAAGGATCTGAATTCGGTCAAGCAGATCACGCAAATACTGCAGATCAACGCTTCCCATGTCCGCAATTCCCAGCACATGCGTGCGGCCCTGGCTGTCGGTATACGACAGCTGCTCATCTGCACTTTCTGACGCTGCAATCATATCCAAAAACGGCTGAACATCAGGCAATACGCCGTTTTTTCCCTGGAGCAGATAAAACCGCGTATGGGACTGCGTCTGCGGATTCAGCACGGTAACCGGCCAGTATATCGCCATTGCGGAATTGTTATACGACTGCAGCGCGTCAAACGGACGCCCCTCACGCACAGGTTCTTTCCATCGGGCAATAAAATCTTTATTGCCAAGCACCACCTGTCTCGGTTCAGTCACGTCGGCGCCGGAGAGCAGCACCAAAAGGCTCCGTTCTGTTCCGGCAGACGCAATCCACGGCGTTTCAAGCGGGGCGGAAAACTGCGTCTCGGAGGAAATTCCCATGCTGCCCGGCGTTATAAAATGATGCGCTGTATTCTCGCCTAAATACGTATCAAGCAGGCAGCGAAGCTCAATCTCACGCACTTCATCGCTGCGGTTTTCTACCATTATATCAACGCACAGCGCGTACAGAGCACCGTCAAGACTTGCAGGCACCGGCACAAACGACAGTAAAACAGACAGATCATCCGTCAGCGCGTACTGCATCTCGGCTCCGCCGGCGGAAACACGCGCCGCCATGTCAGACACTGCGTTCCTGTTCAGCTGATAGAGCGAACCATTAACCAGAAGCGAAAAATACGAACCGGAAAAATTATCATACGATGCAAGAAGCGGCACCGGACGGGCAGTTTCGAGCATGGAATACAGAGCAAACGCTCCCGTCTTATCATTGAGGGCAACCCGAAAACCGCCCCGAGATACATCAGCAGGAGCCGCCAGGACCGGCAAAGACAATACGGCGGCGCAGATACCCGTTAGCAAACGACGCATATACTACTTATTTTCTCCTTCAGGCACATCCTGTTCGTCAAGAAGCCGGCGCAGTTCCGCAATCCGTGCGCGCAGTTCATACAGCGCAGAAACTTCTGTCCGTTCCTGCAGGCTGTCCGCAGTCGCTGCAGGCGGCGCATCGGCTGCTCCGCCCTGTTCAGCAGCCGCGACAGACTCTTCCGGCCCCCCGCTCGAATCTTCCAAAGACGCAGGCGCATCTTCAAGCGCGGTATCGGCTGCCGAGAGCGCAAACTGCGCGGCCTGCTGCAATTCGCTGTTCCGCTGCTCCAGCGTCTGGATTTTTATTTCACTCTGCGAATATTCAGCCCGCACGCTCTCAAGCTCCCGCTCCGTCGCCGCAAGCTGCGCTTCCGTTTCGTTCAGCTGCCGGCGCAGCGACAGGAGTTCTTCAGACTGATACAACCTCAGCTGGCGCGCGTAATCTTCTTTTGCCGCAAGGTATTCTTCGCTGGTTACTTTCAGCAAATACAGGAGTTTGTATTCACGTTCACGCTGATCTATCGAATCAAGGCGGTACTGAGCATCAAGCGCTTTCGGCGAATCATAAAACTCAGACACAATCCGTTCATACAGCGCTTTCGCCGGTTCATAGTTATATTCGGAATAAAACGATTCGGCAAGCCAGAACAACGCGGACGAATACAAATCATGTTCAGGATATGCCGCGCACAATGCCGTGAACACATCTGCCGCATCCTGATTCTTTCCGATAAAATGCAGCGCGCGTCCCTGCTGGTACAGCACATAGGGCGTGTACAAATGATCCGGATATTCCTGCAGGAACACCGCGCAGTCATCAACGGCAGATACGTAGTCGCCGGAAAACATCTCCGACATGATAAGCAGATACACCGTATCGCCGGTTCTGCCTTCCGGAAGCGAAACCGCTTTCCGCAAAAAAAACAGGGCGGTGGCCCAGTCTTCCTGCTGATATGCGGTTACACCCTGAACGAGCGCGCCGGAAGCAGAACTGTCAGTAATTTCTGCTGCAGCGCCGTCCGATACGGCTTCTGCCGCGCACAGCACGCCGGTATATACCGCCCATATTCCCATGGCTGCCGCCAGCAATTTCTTTTTCATATCTTTTTTAACTCCTCAAGCTATCCGATAACGCACCGGAAAAAAAAGCGGTACCAGACACAGCGACATCCACGCCGACCCTGCCCGCCTCAGCAATATTTTCTTTCGTAATGCCGCCGTCCGCAGCAATAACGTACGAATAGCCGTGCCTGCTTCGCAGGTCTGCAAGCAGCGCGGCTTTATCCAGACACCGCCGTATCAGTTTTTGTCCGCCGAATCCAGGGTTTACCGTCATGACAAGCACAATATCAACGTCCGGCAGTATTTCGGCAAGCGCACAGACCGGTGTGGAAGGAACAATTGCAATGCCGGCTTTTTTTCCCGCCGTATGTATCTGTTCAATAATCCGATGGTGATGCACCGCAGCCTCATACTGAAACGTAATATGGTCAGCGCCCGCTTCTATATATGCGGGGATATGCGTCTCCGGATGGCATACCATTAAATGCACGTCAACAGGAGCCGAAGTTATCCTGCGCAGCGACGCCAGCACCGGCACGCCAAATGATATATGCGGTACAAAACTGCCGTCCATCACGTCAAAATGTATCCATGCAGACGGGACAGCTTCTATCTGCTTTACGGCAGCACCCAAATTACAGCAATCAGCGGCAAGAAGCGATGGCGCCAAAATTATCTTATTCATCATTTTATATAGTAGCAAATGATGATAACATTGTAAATATCTGCGAAA
>DXHG01000015.1 GCA_019113455.1 Candidatus Treponema faecavium
TAAATTTTGCCATCGGCAAATTTTTATTTTTTAAACGGCACATTGATATGCAGCCGCTTATTCGCGCCGCAGCATACTGCGCGAATAAGCAAAACCGTCCGCGCGCCTGTTGCAACACGCGCGGCAAATGCGTACAATACAGTAATATTGACAGATACCCGTTTTATGTCAAAACCAGCAAAGCCGTCCGAGACGGCTGGTCTTTCAGATGGGAGGAATACAATGGTCATTAAACCGATGATCCGCAGCAATGTCTGCATCAACGCGCATCCGGCAGGCTGCGCGCGCGAAACAGAACGGCAGATTGCCTACGTGCAGGACTGCAAAGCAAAAAAGCATATTGAAAACGATCAGGGCCCCAAAGCCGTGCTTGTGCTCGGCTGCTCAACCGGCTACGGGCTTGCAAGCCGCATCACAGCGGCGTTTGAGTACGGCGCGGCGACAATCGGCGTTTCTTTTGAAAAAGAAGGCTCAGAAAAAAAAGGCGGTACGCCGGGCTGGTACAACAATCTCGCGTTTGACTGCGCCGCAAAAAACGCCGGGCTGCCGAGCGTTACGCTCAACATGGACGCCTACAGCGACGAGTGCCGCAAAACCGTTATCGACGAAGCGAAAAAACTCGGCATTTCTTTTGACCTCGTCATATACAGCCTCGCAAGCCCCGTACGCACCGACCCCGACACGGGCGTGCTGTACAAGTCTGTGCTCAAGCCGATAGGCAAGCCGTTTTCAGGACAGACGGTCGACATGATGAGCGGCAAAATCAGCGTGATGACTGCCGAACCGGCAACGGAAGAAGAAGCGGCGAATACGGTAAAGGTCATGGGCGGAGAAGACTGGGAACGCTGGATTACGCAGCTTGAGGCGGCGGGCGTGCTCGCGCGCGGCTGCATGACGGTCGCGTATTCCTATATCGGCCCTGAGCTCTCGCACGCGATTTACCGCGACGGCACAATCGGCGGCGCAAAAAAGCATCTTGAAAAAACGGCGCGCTCGCTTGACGCCATGCTCACCGCAAAGCTCGGCGGCCATGCGTACGTATCCGTGAACAAAGGGCTTGTAACGCGCTCAAGCGCCGTTATCCCGATTATCCCGCTGTATCTTTCGGTGCTCTTTAAGGTGATGAAAGGCATGGGCATCCACGAAGGCTGCATTGAGCAGATGGAGCGCCTCTTTACGCAGCGGCTGTACACGGGGCAGGATGTGCCGGTTGACAGCGAACACCTGATCCGCATTGACGACTGGGAACTGCGGCCCGACGTACAGACGGAAGTAAACGCGCGCCTTGCAAAGATAACGGAAGACAATCTGGCGGAGCTTGCCGATATGGAAGGCTACCGGCACGATTTCCTTGCCACAAACGGCTTTGACGTCGCAGGCGTTGATTACGACGCGGACGTTGCCCGCATGGACACAATCGCGTAGCTGCCTGCCGCGGCGCGCTTGTCTCAGAGGCCGGTTCCTGTACTGGTACAGGGCCGGCTTTTTTATATCACGCCGCCGCGCGTTCAAGTTCCCGCATGACTTTCTTCTCATGCCGGTAATAGGAAACGCACAGAAACACCGCCGCTCCCGTCCACGCCCCGGGCTCGGCAAGGAAAAGCCCCTGCGCGCCGAAAAACGATGGAAACACAAGTGCAATGCTCACGCGCATCACGAACTCAATGCAGCCTGATACAAACGGCGCAGCCGTGTTGCCCAGCCCCTGAAGCGCGCTGCGGTACGTGTGCAGCAGGTAGAGGATAAACAGGCATACGCTCATCGTTGCCAGATACTGCCACGCCGTTTGAATCACTGCGGCGGCAGACGCGTCTGACTCCGGCACAAACATCGACAGGAGCCGCTTACCGACAAGCAGCATCACAAGCGAAATACCTGCCGATACGGCAGCAGAAAGCAATACTCCGCTTTTAAGTCCGCGCCTGATGCGCACTGCTTTGCATGCCCCATAATTCTGCGCCATATAGGTAGTCATCGCGTAGCCGAACGCGATAGCGGCGCACTCAAGCACGCCGTATATTTTATTCGTTGCAGTAAAGCCCGCAACAAGCACTACGCCGTATCGGTTTATTACGCGCTGCAGTATCATGCCGCCGACAGCGATAAGCACGCTCTGGAGCGCAAGCGGAACGCCTAAGCGGCACAATTCGCGGATACAGCCGGCATGTGGTTTCCAGCTGCCTGAATCAAGCCGTATGAACGAAAGCGAGCGAAGCACGCGCAGGCAGTACAGAAACGAAATAAACTGCGCAATCAGCGTTGCGATTCCCGCGCCGACAATGCCCCACCCAAAGCCCATCACAAACAGGATATCGAGCGCGATATTCACGCAGGCGGCTATGCCCATCGCGATCAGCGGGGATTTGCCGTCTCCAAACGAGCGCAGCACGGCCGCTGCCATATTGTAGGCGGAAACAATCACGGTGCCCGCGCATATCGTGTACAGGTAGCTCAGCGCCCCGCCGAATATAGAGTCAGGCGTCTGCAGCAGAGAAAGCAGCGGACGTGCGGCAATGAGGCTCGCCGCCGTGAGCGCTGCAGCAATCGCTGCGCACAGCAATACGGCCATTGCAAGCACCTGCCTGAGCCCGCAGTAGTCTCCGGCGCCAAAGCGCTGAGACAGCAGTATGCCGAACCCCTGCGTGAGCGCCTGCACCGACCATAAAATCATCCATATAATCCAGTCGGTTGCGCCGAGCGCAGCGAGTGCCTCAACGCCGACGCCTTTTCCGACAATCACCGTGTCAACGATCATATACAACTGCTGACCGAGACTTCCGAGGATAAGCGGCAGTGCGAACAAAAAAATAAGCCGCACCGGGCTGCCGTTTGTCATGTCTTTTACTCGAGTCATGTTTTGAGTATAATCTATTCTCTGCACAAGGAGAATACGGCGCATGAAGCAAAAATGGATAAAGAAACTGATCAGGCAGCGGTTTGCCGCTATCCTGATTCTCGTGTTTCAAGTCGCGTTTTTTTTCTGGTTTGTCATATCAGGCACCAGGTATTTTCCGTATCTGGCGGTGGTGCTGTTCGGCTTGAGCTTTCTTGTGCTGCTGCATATCGCAAGCAGCCGCATTAAAGGTGCGTTTAAGCTTGCGTGGACGTACCTGATCTGTGTTGTGCCGCTGTTCGGCGGGATCGTCTATCTTATCGCGACGTTTCAGTCTCCGGTAAGGCGGTTCAGAAAAACATCGATACGTATAACAGACGCCGCGCGCACCCTCTATATGCTGCACGGCTCAAGCCGCGCACAGGCGGCAAAAGACTATCCGCACCGCGAAACGCAGATGCGCTACATGGAGCAGCGGCTGGGCTTTCCTGTCTATACAGACACCGAGGCTGAGTACTATCCGTGGGGAATGCCGTTCTTTAAGGCACTGCTTGCCGAACTTGAAACGGCAGAAAAATACATCTTTCTTGAATTCTTTATCGTGCAGGAAGGCGTGATGTGGAACAGTATTCTCGATATCCTCACGAAAAAGGCGGCGCAGGGCGTTGAAGTGCGCGTCATGTACGACGATATCGGCTGCTTTATGCTCCTGCCGTCAGACTACTGCGCGGAGCTTGCCCGCCGCGGCATACAGGCGCAGCTCTTTAACCCGCTTAAAACCGCAGTTGCGGTAAACCTCAATAACCGCGATCACAGAAAGATTGTCTCCATAGACGGCAGGACGGCGTTTACCGGCGGCATCAATCTTGCAGACGAATATATTAACCTTATAGAAAAGCACGGCGTGTGGAAAGACGCAGGCGTCAAACTTACCGGAAGCGCGGCGTGGAGTCTGACGCTCCTGTTTTTAGAGATGTGGGAACTTGGAAAAAGCATGGCGGCAAAAACGCCTGCTGCTGTTTCGCGTGAACAATTTCTGCCGTTTTTTCCGCAGCAGGCTCAAGGCAAAAGCAAAAGCGGCTATGCAATTCCCTACGGCGACAGCCCGATGGATGACGAGAACACCGGCGAGCACGTGTATATGCAGCTTATTACCGTGGCGAAAAACTATATATATATCACCACGCCGTATCTGATTCTTGACGACAGCGTTATCTCTGCGCTCATTCTCGCCGCAAAAAGCGGCGTGGATGTGCGCATTATCACACCGCATATCGCGGACAAATGGTTTGTGCACGTTACGACACGGTCGTTTTACCGAGAGCTGATTGCAGGCGGCATAAAAATCTATGAGTTCACCGATGGCTTTATACACGCCAAGACACTCGTATCTGACGATGACGCAGCCGTTGTCGGCACGACTAACTTTGATTTCAGGAGCTTGTATCTGCATTTTGAATGCGGCGTTATTCTCTACGGCACGCCGGCTGCGGCCGCCGTTAAAAAGGATTTTTTAGACACGGTGCCGCAGTGTATTCAGATTACGGAAC
The DNA here is from genome assembly GCA_019113455.1 of Candidatus Treponema faecavium. Taxonomy (GTDB): domain Bacteria; phylum Spirochaetota; class Spirochaetia; order Treponematales; family Treponemataceae; genus Treponema_G; species Treponema_G faecavium. The sequence goes on from DXHG01000015.1 coordinate 4,384, forward strand.
AGGCCTGCAGAGGAAACGTTTTTATCCGTACGCTCCAGAGCGTGCTCCGCTTATTCGCGCCGCTCATGTAAATACAATAAGGAATAACAGACATGGATATTTTTATCAGCATGGGGGCGGGCATCATTGTCGGCCGCGCGCTCTTTAATCCGAAATATAAAGCGCTTAACGAAAAACTGCAGACGGTCTGCACAGTTCTGCTCATTTTTTCTATGGGAGTTATGCTCGGCAGACGCGATAACTTTCTGCAGGAGATAGCTGCTCTTGGCTGGAAAAGCCTCGTATTCTGCCTTGTGCCGTCGGCGTTTTCGGCGCTTTTGGTGTTTGCGCTTACGCGGCAGTTTATAGAAAAACGCTTTCACCGCACGGAGGACCGCTGATGGTTATTCTTGCGGTTGCAGCACTTGCCGCAGGCGTCATATACGGGCTTTCAGGAGTAAACTTGAGCGCTGTCTCGGCGCTTGCCTCGCACTCCGATTACATACTTATTGCGCTGATGTTTTTTGTCGGCATCAGCATCGGGCTGCACCGCGGTATCGCGGCAAGCATACGCCGCTACCACGTCCGCATATTCCTTATCCCCGCGGGCATCATCGCCGCGTCTATCGCAGGCGGCGTCATATGCAGCGTTATTACCGGCTACTCAATCAGGGAAAGCATCGCCGTAACCTGCGGGCTCGGCTGGTACAGCCTGTCAGGCATCACGGTCGGCAATCTTGCAGGGCCGGAACTCGGCAGCGTTACGTTTTTAAGCAATCTTATGCGCGAGATATGCGCCTTTTTTTCCATACCGTGGATATCGCGGCACCTCAATTACTACGCCTGTATCGGCCCTGCCGCCGCGACAAGCGAAGACACGACGCTGCCCATGCTTATCAGATATACAAACGAAGAAACCGTTGTGCTGTCGGTATTTAACGGCATTATCTGTTCAGCCGCCGTTCCGGCGCTTATTTCATGCTGCTATGCGTTCTTTTAGAATTCCGTGCGTCCGCGGAAGCTGCGCGCAAGCGTGAGCCTGTCGGCATATTCCAAATCTCCGCCGACGGGCAGTCCTGAAGCAAGGCGCGTTACCTTTACTTCAACCGGCGAAAGCAGTTTTTGCAGATAGAGCGCGGTCGTATCGCCTTCAACGGTCGGGTTAGTCGCGATAATGACTTCCTGTATCCGGCTGTTCTTTATGCGCTCAAGCAGTTTGTCAAACGACAGCTGCGACGGGCCGATACCCTCAAGCGGGGCAATCACGCCGCCAAGCACGTGAAACAGACCTTTAAACTCGTGAGACGCCTCTATTGTATCCGCATCCTGCGGCTGTTCCACGACGCACAGTACACTGCGGTCTCTGAGCGGGTCAAGGCAGATATCGCAGAGCGCAGACTCGGTATACACCCCACATTCAGGACAGGGATGAACTTTATCCTGCAGCACGGCAATCTGCTGTGAAAACCGCAGTATAAAATCCTTATCCGCACGCAGCAGATAATGCGCAATACGAGAGGCGCTTTTTTTGCCGATTCCGGGCAGACGCGCAAACGACTGCGTCAGTTCTTCAAGCGTGTTCATCGCATAGCGCGCGCTTACGCGTTAAAACCGGAGAACCCCGCAACCGCCGGACCGAGTTTGTCCCGCAGCGCTTCTTCTATGCGGGTGCGCGCATCATGCGCTGCCGCAACGATAAGATCCTGCAGCATCCTGATATCGCGCGGATCAACGGCGATAGGGTCAAGCTCAACCGCAAGCACTTCAAACTGGCCGTTCATCGTTACTTTTACCAGCTCGCCGCCCGCACAGCCGGTTGCAGTTACTGAGCGCATCGATTCCTGTAATTTTCCCATCTGGGATTTTATCGCGTCGGCGTTCTTTAGTATATCAAACGGATTAAAACTACTCATTCTATCCCCCTATAACGGAGCCCTTAAAAAGACTGCACAGTATCTGTGCCTGCACCGGAAGATCGTTGTTCCCGGCAGGAGCGGCGGTGCCTCCCGTTTCCACGCCTGCTCCTGCCGCAGGCGCATCAAGTTCTGCCTCAAACGCAATGTTTTTTCCCAGAAGATCAGAAAGGCAGCCGCCTATTTTTGCCGCTTCTTTTGCAAGCTGTGCACACGTAAACGCCGAATCAGCGCGCGCGCGTACCGTTTCACCTTCAAGTACCCACGATTTTGTCCGCGAAAGCAGCATCGCGGCTCCCGCTTCTCCCTGGTGCATGAGCTCTTTTACCGCAGCTTCCTGCAATTCAGAAACCGGAAGCGGGGCCTGTTCCCGCACCGCGGCTTCCTGCGGCTGCCGTGCAGGCGGTACTGAATCCGGCGCAGTATGCAAGGTATCCTGCGCCGCATCCGGCCGCAGAACATCCGTATCCGGCGCGGCGGCAGACGCGGCGCGTTCAGTTACCGGTTCCCGGCAGCTGCGCTGACTATCGGTATGGCCGCCGCCATCGCTTGCCTGCTGCGACACGAGCGAGCGCATCGCGGCAAACTGCGGCAGCACCGGAGCGGCACCGCTTTCGGCGCTTGAGCCAGCGTTTAAGCCTGCGCCCATGCCCGCACTTACCCCCGCCGGCATGGAAACAGACCGGGCTGCACCGGTTCCTTGTGTCGGCTCTGATTCAGTTTTTTTTTGTATGAATCCGCCTGCCGGAGTGCTGTGCACATCAGCGCCGTACCCCCGAGCGCTTTGCATCCGAACGCTGTCCGCCGGAGCGCCCTGTGCTGCAGCTCCCGCATCCCGCATAAGAAGCGCGCGCGCAGCGTCTACCGCGTCTTTTACTTCGCTTGCAGAAACATAACCGCTGAGCGAACAGAGTCTGAGCACGGCAAGCTCCGCCTCATAACGCGCATCAAGCGAATAGCGGATATCGCGGTACAGCGTTAAAAACAGCGACAGCGCGCGCTCAAGCTGCACCGGCTTCCACGCGGCAAGCACAGCCGGAGAAAAACGCTCCGCCGCCTGCCCCAAAAGCGATTCCCTGGTAATTCCTGAACTCACAAAAAGCAGCGAACGCAGGTACTCAGCGCTGTCAGACACAAATTGTTCTATAGAAACACCGTTATGCAGGATACGGTCAAGCGTCAATACGGCCTGAGATGCATTTCCTTCTGCGCACCGCTCATACAGCTCGTTCAGCATATCCGTACCGATAAGGCCGAGCGTGCCGCGTATTTTGTCATATGTGATATGCCCGTCAGAAAACGCCGCCGTCTGATCAAACAGCGTATAGGCATCGCGAATGCTGCCCCGCGCTTCCCGCGCTATCCAGTAGAGCGCCTCTGCGTCTGCGGTGATGTGCAGTTCTTCTGCTGCGGCGGCAAGCAGTTCTTTTATCTGTTCAGCCGCAACAAGCCTGAAATGAAACTGCTGGCAGCGGCTCTTTATTGTCGCCGGCACCTTGTGCAGCTCGGTCGTCGCAAAAATAAAGACAACATACGGCGGCGGCTCTTCAATCGTTTTCAAAAGCGCGTTGAACGCGCTCATCGAAAGCATGTGCACTTCGTCAATGATATACACCTTATACCGGCACGAATTGGGCGGAAACAGCACTTCGTCTTTTATCTGGCGTATATCGTTTACGCTTGTGTTTGACGCGCCGTCTATTTCGATAACGTCAAGGCTTGAACCAAGCGCTATCTCGCGGCACGCTGTACACTGCCCGCACGGCGACGCAGCAGGGCCTTTTTCGCAGTTCAGAGACTTTGCCAGAATACGGGCGGAAGACGTCTTGCCGCACCCGCGCGGACCGGCGAATAAATAGGCGTGCGCAATCTGTCCCGCCGTAATCGCATTCTGCAGCGTCGCCGCAACAAATTCCTGACCGGCAAGATCCTCAAAACGCTGCGGACGCCGCCGGTTTGCCGTTACTTCATACGCCATATATCAGTTTATAGTGTTATAGAACATGAGCAGCGTGCTTGCAATCGACAAAAGCGTCGTTACCGGCACGGCATACTGATTAAAATAGTACAGGAACGCGTTTGTTTTTGCCGTTATCGTCGTTTCAGGCTGTATGTAATCGTCCTTTGCATACTCTGTTCCGTCTGACCCGATGATTTCTATGCTGTCGAACGAGTTGCGCGTTTTATCAAACCCGCCTGCAAGTCCGATATAGTAATCCCAGGTGCGGTCGGGAATATACGGGAATCGTCCCGGATTCTGCACCGCGCCGGCTACGTTTACATAAAACAGTCTGAACGGAACGATAACCGAATCATACGATTCCGCAATAATGCCGGTCAGATATTCGGTATCATACAAAATGCTGTCTATATTGAGCGGGATAACGCTGCCGCGCCGCACAATATAGGCTTTAGCCATATCCGCCGTATCAAGAAAAATACCCGACATCCGCCGGATAATCGTCGCGTAATCCTCGCCCTCGGTAAAAAACGTCGTTATTCTGCCTGACGCGCCGGGGTCGTATACCTGCTGCGTCAGATCGTCATCCTGCTGATCTTCGATCTCAAGCACCGCGCCTTCAATAAACAGCACCGGTTTAAGCCGCGCAATGCTGCTCACCTCTATTTCGTCAAGATGATCCAGCGCGGGCATGGAACTTTCGTTAAGCTGCGTAAAGTCAACATAGAATATCGAATCGGGGATTTCCCCCGTAACGGACGTATTGGGATGCCGCGTAACAGAAAGGCTTTTTCTGTCTGCATCCTCGGCAAAACCGCCGCCGTAATATTCGATAAGATCGGCAAGCGTTTCTCCCTCAAGCAGTTCGTATGTGCCCGGGCGCTCAACCGCGCCGGTAACCGTACACAGGCGCGAGAGCCGGTTTACCGTAATCACGTCGCCCGGACTCATATAGGGGTTCTGCGTCATGTCCCCGCCGCGCAGCGCCTTAAACAGATCGTACGTATTGCTTTCCCCGCCGGCTGACGTAATCGTAATGTCGCGCGTCGAAGAATAATCGGTAAGCACGCTCTCTATCACGCTGTCGAGCCGCGCCATGCCCCATGTGGCTATCTGCTGCGCCTGGGTAACCTCTCCTTTTACCGTCACGTAAAACCGCGCCGGTGCGGTAAGCGTAAACTGCACGCCGCTGAACGGATAATTCTTTGTTACCGTATCCTCAACGATTTTCTTTACTTCAAGGAATGTTTTGCCGCGCACGTTCACATTGCCGAGGTTTGAGATACGCAGCATATACGAAGCGTCAAGCTGTATCGGATATTCCACCGCAGCGGAGCCCGCCATATACGCGAGCAGAAACGTGTCTCCGGCGCAGACTTTGTAATCGGGAGCGGATACGGCGAGCATCCGGTCGGCAGCCGCAGTCTGTAAACCCGTATCCATTACTGAAGAAGTGTCTGATACTGTTTTTGTTTCTGATACTGTTTTTGTTGATGAAGAACTGCTGGAAGTCTGGGCAGAAACAGCCGTTAATCCGGCGCAAAAAAACAGCACGTATAAAAAGCGTTTCAATTATCGATACCTATATATGAATATGCAGTCTGTCGCAAACTGCTGTACATTTGTTTATGTAATGAAATAACTATGGGCCCACCTGGACTTGAACCAGGGACCAACGGATTATGAGTCCGCGGCTCTAACCAACTGAGCTATAGGCCCTTTTGCAGGATGCAGTATACCATACAGCGCCGATGCGGGTCAAGGCTTACCGGGTTTTACAGGGTGCAGCGTCATTTGATTTGCACACTGCACATACGGCGTCAGATTGCAGGCCGCTGCGGTTCTGTTTCTGCGTGCGCTGATGCGCATTTGCCGGCGGCAAAAGATTTCCCATTTAAAAAATAAAAATTTGCCGATTACAAATAAAAAATTTGCCGTTTATCCGGCAACAAATTTGCCGACGGCCAGCGGCGCACTTGCCGACGGCAAATTTGTTGTTTGCCGGCGGCAAAGTAAAAGTTTGCCGATTGCAAATGGCTCGCTTGCCGATGGCAAAATTCATTCCGGATAAATGGCAAAATACAATTTTGCCATCGGCAAATATTGTGCCGGCGGCACACGCGCCTGAGACTGAGCGGGCAGCAAGTCTGTGTTCAAGTTTCCGATCCGCCGGACTGTTCCGTTTCGTTCTGCGCTGCGTTTTGTTTTGCCGCTTCGTTTGCCATGCGCAGTTTTGGGTGCAGACACCAGCTGCGCACGGTATCCCGCGACAGGCCGTATTCCCGCGCAAGGCGCTTATAACCGTATGTCCCCTGCTGGTACTTTCCTACAATTTCCAGTTTCAGCTCCATGCTGTATCTTTCTCTTCCCATAGTATGTTCCCGATACCTTGTTCTTCAGGTTATTTTATTCGTACTGCGCGCTTTTCTGCAATAAACTCACAGAAAATTTTTTACCAGTATTCTAACCGAGTGCATATATACTATCGCATAATGTACGGCCTATCAACTGCCGTTTCAGGACATCGGTGTTTTTATAACCGAACCGGCAAAAACAGGCCAATCCGCGCACAAACTCGACGTAAATTTCAGTCTGCTACTTATCACTTCTATATAACTGTGGTATTATTATGCAATAAACTGGCACCATGCGGTGCTATCGGTAAATATCATGCAGGCAGTAACATTAAATATAGATAAGTCAAAAATAACAACCGCGATTCACTCAAGCGTACCGCTGTCGGTTACCACCTATACACTTCCGCACGATATGGAACTGTATATGACGGCAATTCTCGATGTATTTCTTGAAGCGCTTGGCCAGCAGCATATGACAGATTACTTAAATTACTGTCTCACCGAAATGCTCAACAACGCCAAAAAAGCGAACATGAAGCGCGTGTATTTTAAGGAGCAGGCGCTTGATATAACCGATGAGCAGGACTATAACCGCGGAATGCAGACGTTCAAAACAGAAACAATGAACAACGTCTGGTACTATCTCAAACTGCAGAAAGAGGCGGGGCTCTATATCAAGATGATGCTTCAATGCCGCAATAAGGAAATAAAGCTCAGCGTGCACAACAACGTGCGTATGACATCTTTTGAGCACGAACGCATCCAGCTCAAACTCAGGCAGGCGCGCCAGTTTCAGTCGCTTGATGAGGCGCTTGCCGATGTGCTTGACAGCAGCGAAGGCGCCGGGCTCGGCATTGTTATTATGGTGCTCATGCTGCGCAAGCTCGGCCTTGACGAAATGCACTATCAGGTATACTGCACGAGGCAGGAGACGGTAACACAGATAACGATTCCGCTCCAGCAGCTGAAAACACAGGACATCAATCAAATATCGCAGAATATTCTGGATGCGATAGAAAATATACCGCAGTTTCCCGAAAACATCACCGCCATTATCCGCCTTATCGCCAATCCCGACACCAAGCTTTCCGATATCGCGCTCCATATCAGCAATGATGCGGCGCTTGCCGCCGACCTGCTTAAAATGGTTAATTCGGCAAGCTACGGCCTGCGCGTTCCCTGTCAGAGCATACCGGAAGCCGTCAAGTTTATCGGTATCCGCGGTATCAGAAACCTCATGTATTCAATCGGCTCGATAAACAATATCGACTATAAACGAAACGACGAAGGCAGGCAGCTGCTGCAGCACGCAAACCGCGTTGCGTTTTTTGCCTACAACCTTGCACGCAACTTTGCCGGCGACGACCGCAAACTCGTGGAAGACAGCTATGTCTGCGGGCTCCTGCACGATATGGGAAAAATGCTTTTTCTTACGGCGTATCCGGCCATTTCAAAGCAGGTTACTGAAATATCGGTGCAGCGCGGCATATCGATGCAGCTTTTGGAAAACCTGTACGCCGGCGTGAGCCACGGCGAAATAGGCGCGCTTGTCGCCGAACAATGGAACTTTCCTGCGTCTATCATAACCGTCATCAGGTATCATCATACGCCTGCCGCCGCGCCCGAAAAACAGCGCCGGCTCACTGCCTTTATTATGCTTGCAGACATGATAGATCATTACCAAAACAATGAAATTGACTTTTACCAGTTTGAACCGGACGCGCTCGCCCTCATACAGGTGGTCTCAGAACCGCAGCTGAAAAAGCTTGCGGCAAAGCTTTCAGACGCATACGAATACGAACTTACCCGTATTCATCATATGCATGAACTAAACTGAGAGTAGTATACAGACAACAGTTTGTGTACTGACGCCTCGCAGGGCCAGTCTCAAAGAGCTTAGTCTCGAAGAGCCTGGCATCGAAGAGCTTAGTCTCGAAGAGCCTGGGTCCAGGCCTGCATGAGGATGCCGAATGCGACGCCTACGTTCAGCGAGGCTTTGCAGCCGGTAAGCGGAATGGACACGCAGCCGTATGCCGCCCGCTTAAGCGCCGCAGGGCTCACGCCGAGCTCTTCAGAACCGATAATCACAATCCCGCGCGGCGGGAACACAAACTCATCGAGCGCGGTTCCGCCTGTCTCAAGCACAAACACCGGCATATCATCGGGAAGTGCAGAAAGTTCCGTTCGCTGCCACGGCAGCGTACCGATGCAGCCCATCGCCGAACGCTGCGCCCGCGGATGCTCCGGCGGGCAGCAGCACGGAGAAAGGAACAGCTTTTCTGCCCCAAACGCTTCGGCGGTACGGAATATGGAGCCTAAATTAAACGGAGAGCGGATATCTTCCGCATATACCTGCACGCCGGGATAAAAGCGGCGGTCGTTTTCGCCTCCGCCGTGCGGCGCAATGATAAGATCCCATTCAGCAGGAAACGAGCCGATAAGCGAGAGCAGGTGGTTTCGCGCGCGGTTGCACAGTGCAAGCTCGTCAAGCGGCGTTTCATTTTTCAGCCGCAGAAGCTCCTGCCGCGCCGCGTCAGGAAGCGCGGGGTCTTTAAGCACAATATCGGTAAGCGCGGCTATATACTCGCTGCGGCTCATGCCGGAAAACCGGTATCCGCAGCCCGTCTCCGCAATTCCGCGTATATCCCGCTCAAGCGCGCCGAAACACAGCGCGAGCTTGCGCCGCTTCTGGCCGCCTTTGAGAAACTGCAGCTTGTGCGGAGGTATCATCAAGTCAGTGCACGCTTAGAACGCGCGTTTTACCAGAGAAAACAGATCATCAGCCGTCATCGAGCGCTGTAAACTGTTCATCGCTTCAAGCCTGCCTGCGTCTTCAACGACAGCAGCAAGCTCGTCTATGCTGATGTTCAAATCTTTTAAGCGGGCAGGCAGATGCGCCGACGCCATGCGGTCGCGGATAAAACCGGCAAAAAGCGCCGCATTCTCCTCGCGCGTACCGTCAGCTTTTGCCACGCCGATAAGACGCGAAAGCGCGTCAAGCTGCGCCGCCTTGTACGATACAGCATCTTCTATCAGATACGGCAAAAGAATCGCCGCGGTATGCGATTTCTGCACGCTAAAACGCGCGTTCGCCGTCATCGCAACGAGAGACGCAGCCCCGGCAGCGCTTGCCGCGCACGCAAGAGAGGCAGCGCATCCCGCCTCTGTCAAAAGCTCCTCGGAGCCAGAGCCCGCCGTATCGGCTGCAAAATATGAACCGAGCAAAGACACGCTTTTTTCGGCAAACATGTCGGAAAAGAAACTTGCGCGGTCAGACAGATACGCCTCCGCTGCAAGACAGAGAATCTCCATCGCCGCAGACACAATCTGGTTGTCCGTGAGGGATACGAGCAGCTGCGAGTCCATAAGCACGAGCGAGCCCCCGCCGCCGTTCTTTAGCTTTACGAGCTTAAGCTGCCTGCTGCGCGCGTCAGCCGCCGGTATAATAGAAGTAAACATGTGCGCGTTTTTTGCCGTGGACGGCACGCACACGACCGGCAGCGCGCGCGCCGCGTCGATTTCACCGGCGTCAAGGCAGTCGTATACGCTTTTTCCGCTCCCATACAGCGCGGCCAGAAAGCGGCCTACATTCAGCGCGCGAGAGCCTCCGATCGCAGCCACTCCGTCTATACCCGCCTGAGAAGCGAGCGCTGCAGCGTCGGCAATTATTTCAGAATCACCTTTGGCGCGGGGACCGATATTATCGAATATAAAATAGTGCAGCTCTGCGTTATCAAGCGAATACTGCACCGTCTTTACTATGTTTGTCTCGCGCAGCGACGGGTCAAGCACGACAATCCAGCGTTTTCCCAGATCGGACAAAAACGCGCCAAGGCGGCTTACGCCGTATGAACTCACCACAATGCGGGGAGAAAGCTCAAAACACAAATCAGCCATTTCTGCTTATCCTCTTTATTACCGACAGCTCCGGTACACAAAAAAAGCGGAAACACCGTTCCGCTTTTTTAATGACCACACTGCGAACCTTCTTTTCAGACTAGATTCCGTAGCTGGTCATGATTGAATCAACGACAGATTCTATAACCGCAGAAGAAAGGTATCCCGGATCCTGAATCTTCGCCTTAACTTCTGCGACGCGATCCGCACGGACATCGGGCGTTTCCATGGCAATGGAATGAAGATAATACGCTTCAGCCATTTCTTTTGCCTCGTCTGATACGGAGATGCTGTCTCCCATTCGGGCGTATCGTTCCGATCCGTGTACCCGCGGAGCATTCTGTACATTGTCGAGAGGGTGCAGTCCCCCCAGCTTGTCGATCATCATATAGACCTGCCTTATACTCAATTATCGTCACAAATGTGAGAAAACCGAGTATTTTTTATACCGGAAACAAAAACGGCAAACTCCCCTTGTATGCGCTCCCGTTCCCTGAAATTGCTGCATACCTGCGCAGCTGTCCCCTCTAGTATCTCCTCGTGCAGCTTTGTAAGCTCCCGCCCGACTACTACACGACGCCCACTATCAATATCGGATATATCGCTTAAAAGCTTTACTATGCGGAACGGCGATTCATAGACAACAAACGCTGTTCCCTGCTCCATAAGCTCTGAAAGGCGGTTTTTCCGCCTGCCGGGTTTAGGAGACAAAAAGCCTTCAAACACAATCGTCTTGCCGCCGCTTCCGGCAACGCTCGCAAGCGCGGCAAACGCGCTCGCCCCGGGCACCGGCACCACGCGGTGTCCGGCCTTTCTCGCTTCGTCAACGAGCACCGCCCCCGGGTCGCTTATGCCCGGCGTTCCCGCATCGCTCACGTAGGCCACCTGTCTGTCCTCATTCAAGAGGCCGATAATCTTCTGCGCGGCGGCGCGTTCGTTCTGTGCGCGGCACGAAATAAGCGGCTTGCGTATATCAAAATGGTTGAGCAGCTGCAGCGTGCGCCGCGTGTCCTCGCAGGCAACTGCGTCAGCCGTTTTGAGCGTCTCTACCGCGCGAAACGTCATATCTCCCAAATTGCCGATAGGCGTGGCAGTAATATATAACACTCCCACGCGATAATTATACACAGATAAAGAAATTGCGGCAAGCGCTTTTTTCTTTGCAGAAAAAATAACTGATAATTGCGGACCCGCCGGCTATCTGGTATAATTCAGGCAGTACAATTATTGTATATCAGCAAAGGAGGAACATATGGCAAGCGCTGTAAAAAAATTCGGTATTCTCACATCGGGCGGAGACGCACCGGGGCTGAATGCCGCTATCAGGGGCGTCGTACGCACTGCAATGGATACGTTCGGTATGCAGGCAATCGGCATTGAGCAGGGATACCGGGGGCTCATAAACGGCAGCGCGCGCGAACTGCACGAGCGGGATTTTTCCGGTATTCTCACGCGCGGCGGCACGATTCTCGGCACCTCGCGTGAAAAGCCGTTCAAGAATCCGGTTCCCGACCCCGAAACCGGCATGACGCCTGTTGAAAAAATAAAGGCGAACTACAAAAAGTGGGGGCTCGACGCGCTTGTCGTACTCGGCGGCAACGGCACGAACACAACGGCCAGTATGCTCGCAGACGAAGGGCTCAATGTGATCGGGCTGCCCAAAACGATAGACAATGACCTTGTCGAAACCGACATCACATTCGGCTTTCATACCGCCGTGTCTGTGGCCACCGAGGCCATTGACCGCATCCACACGACAGCGCACAGCCATAACCGCATCATGGTTATCGAAGTGATGGGCCATAAGGCGGGCTGGCTGGGCCTGTACGCGGGCGTTGCCGGAGGCGGAGACGTCGTGCTGCTCCCCGAAATCCCCTACGACATTCACGCGATAGCGGAACACGTAGAAAAGCGGCGCGACATGGGAAAGCCGTTTTCCATCGTTGTTGTGGCCGAAGGCGCGCTTTCGCGCGAAGAGGCGCTGCTTGACAAAAAGACGTTCAAAAAGCAGCGCGCCGAAATGCCGTATTCTATCGCGTACCGTGTTGCCCACGAACTTGAGGAAATCACGCAGCTTGAGTCGCGCGTAACCGTGCTTGGCTACCTGCAGCGCGGCGGTATTCCCGTTCCCTACGACCGCGCGCTCGCAACGCGGTTCGGCACGGCGGCGGCACATCTTCTGGCGGAAGGCAATTTCGGCAACATGGTCGCCATGCAGAACAACACCGTCGTGCCCGTGCCGCTCAAGAAAATCTGCGGCAAGGTAAAATACGTGCCCCGCGACGACCAGATGATTATCGCTGCGCGCGAAGTAGGCACCTGCCTGGGCGAATAACGGACACAGTACAGGACATGGCCGCGGCTTTTTCCGCCGCGGCTGTGCGTCCGCTGCAAAATGCCGCGGCAGCGGAGTTTACTTTTTTACAGGCACATACTATCTGAATACAAACTTGCTGCACGAGCAGACTGCAGGTCTGCGGCTAAGCAGAGGTGTCTCTTCCTCCCAAAACCAATTACAGAGAATAATAAAGAAAAAAAACCGTGCGTGCACACACAGAAAAAACCGCAGTGAACTGCAAAGAAGAAACGCACGCGTGCAAAACGCAATAAGCACCCCGCGGGAACCTGCAAAGAAAAAAAGCCCGCGCGCGCAGCGCAAAACCTCTCCCGCGGGAGACCCCGCGAAAAAAAACGCACATGCCGCTGCCCTGCTGCAAAATACCGCATCCCTAGCGCGGAAACCGCGAAAACCGGTATAATAGGCGCCATGGATGCAAATACGTATAAGTGCCATTTCTGTCCGGTCTGCGACGGGCGCGGATGCATAGCGGAGCTGCCCGGCATGGGCGGCGTGTATGACAACGCCAATTTCTGCGACAACTGCGACGGCTGGAAACTGCCCGCGCTGCAGGAGGCGGCGCAGGCAGCCGCTGGCGAACACGAAACGCGCACAGTGAAAATCCGACTCGCCCCCATGACCGGCGGCGTTGAAAACGCCGGTTACGCTGATGAAGAACGCTTTTACTATGATCTCATTTCCGCCGCTCATGACGCAGGCTTTCTGCTCAGCATCGGAGACGGCACGCCCGACATAAAGCTTAAAACAGGCATACAGGCGGTGCAGCAGCTTGCAGGCGCGCGCGCGGCGGTGTTCGTTAAGCCGTACCCCGACAGCACCGTCATCGAGCGGTTTGAATGGGCGCGTCCCGCAGCCTCGCATCTCGGAATCGACATAGACTCATACAATATCGTTACGATGCGCAATCTGGCGCGCCTTGAACGCAAAACTGCCGCGCAGCTGAAAGCACTGCGTTCCCGCTGCCGGGACGTTCCGTTTATCATAAAAGGAGTGTTTACCGAAGCCGACATGGAACTCATGAGCCAGGTACTGCCTGACGTCATCGTCGTCTCAAACCACGGCGGCAGAGTCGAAAACGGGCGTGGGAGCACGGCGGCCTATCTGGCGCGGCACTATGCGCAGCTTGCAGGCTGCTGCGGCGAACTCTGGGTTGACGGCGGGCTCCGCAGCTCCGCCGATATACACACTGCCGCCTGTTTCGGCGTATCGCAGGTGATGATCGGCAGACCCGTTATCACCGCGCTCTGCCGCGGCGGCGTGCACGAGGTACGCGCGCTCTATGACACGCTCTCCCAAAAAGCATAACTACGCGCTCCTTATGGAGCAGGAACTTGAACGCATCGCTGCGCAAAAAAGCACGGGCACTCAGGTGTCGCTCCTGCTGCACGCCTGCTGCGCACCGTGCAGCTCCCACGTCATAGAAACGCTTGCGCCGCATTTTGACCGCATCGCAATCTATTACTATAATCCCAATATTCACCCGCGCACGGAATACCGCAGGCGGCTCGAGGAGCTTAAAACATTTCTTGCCGCGTATGAATCTGCCGCGCGCGTTACCCTTGAGCAGGCGCCCTACATTCCCGACGAGTATTTTTCCGCCGCGGGAACGCTCGCCGACGAGCGGCTGCAGACGGAACCGGAACGCGGCGAGCGGTGCAGGCGCTGCTACAGATTCCGGATGGAACGGGCGTTCAGGTTCGCTTTGGAACACCGCTTTTCGTATGTTGCAACGACGCTTTCGATAAGCCCGCACAAGGACGCCGAAGCGATAAACAGCATCGGAAAAGAACTTGAAGCACATTTTATGCGTCAATCAGGCGGCGGCGCGCCGCGGTATCTGTACGCGGATTTCAAAAAGCACGACGGCTTTAAGCGTTCTCTTGAACTGAGCGCGCAGTACGGTCTCTACCGCCAGCAGTACTGCGGCTGCATTTATTCGCTGCGAAACGCAGGCGGGTCGTCACGCGGAAGCTGAAAGCCTGCGCTCCGCACGGGCGGGAACAGAGCACCGGCGTGTACTCTGCACGCTGCACATGCGGCGCTGGATTCGCAGTTTACTGCGGGA
>DXHG01000123.1 GCA_019113455.1 Candidatus Treponema faecavium
ACGGCAAATTTTTTGTTTGCCATCGGCAAAATAAAATTTAGCCGCCGGCAAAATTTAAATTTGTCATCGGCAATTTTTTTTATGGGAAGTACAGCGGCAGACTGCACAGCCTTCTGCTCCGCAGTTTCTTCTATTAATATAACCAGCATCCGGAAACAATTCCCGTGTGCAGGCAGCTTGCCGCGCTGCGGCAAGCTGCAGTACTGGAAGGAACGAGAAAACAAACGTGCGTGCAAACGCAAAAAAACACCCCGCAGCGCATCTGCAAAGAAAAAAGAACCGCGCGCGCCGCGCCGCAGCCACCGCGCCCCGCCTTGACAGCACGGCGCGGTTACGCTACTCTTTTACTCGGGTTAGTATATATGCGCGGGGAGGTTTACGCAGTTTTATGGAAGGCACACCGCTCAAGGATAAATACAGCTGTTACTTTGCAGAGATGGCGGCGCTGTCCCGCGCTGCGGATAAAATAGACGAAACAAACGTGCGCCAGGAGGCCAATCCCGGCACGCGCGCGATTATGGATCGCATGGTGCAGGAAAATCTGCGTGCAGGTTCGCGGCTTGCAGGGCGCGAGCATTTTAAGGAATTCTATGAACTCGTAAAAAGCGGCAAGCGCGGTCTCATCCTCATGGAGCATTACAGCAATATAGATTTGCCGACGCTCTGCTATCTGCTCGATCACGACAGCGAGGAATTCGGCAGAGAGCTTGACCGGCGCATCGTTGCGATAGCCGGCATGAAGCTCAACGAAGAAAACCCCATGGTTAAGGCATGGGCGGAAGGTTTTTCGCGCGTGGTAATCTATCCCAGCCGCAGTCTTGCCAAATATGACGATCCCGCCGAACACGAGCGCGAAGAAGCGAAAAGCAGAAAAATAAACATGGCCGCAATGCGCGCAATGGACAAGGCGAAAAAACAAGGCCGCGTAATTCTTGTGTTCCCGTCAGGCACGCGCTATCGGCCCGGGCGGCCCGAGACAAAGAAAGGACTGCGCGAAATCGATTCCTACCTGCGCATGTTCGACGTGATGCTGCTCGTATCGATAAATGGCTGCTGTCTGCGCATAAACCCCGCCGATCCGGAAAACATGATCGCGGATCTCGTAGTGCCGGATACGGTGATTGTAACGGCAAGCCCGGTCATTTACTGCAAGACATTCCGCGACGAAATTATCAGCGGTATTTCAGATCCTTCTGCGGATCCCAAGCAGGCGACGGTTGACCGCGTGATGGAGATTCTTGAGCAGCAGCACGAACAGTGCGAACGGACGCGGCTGAACACATAGCGCGCCGCGTTTTTTTGCCGCGGACTCTTGTTTGCTCATCGGTTGTTACCGACATATGTAGTATGCGGCATATACATCTTATGCGCGCGTTTGCCGTGTGTGCGTTTCTTGCGTGGTGCGCTTCATGCTCGTCTGCGCAGGAATATTCTCAAGCCGAAGCGCGGGAAGCGCGCCGTAAAATAATCGATTACAGCAAACAGTATGTGGGCGTGCCGTATAAATGGGGCGGCACGGGGCCCGACGGCATGGACTGTTCCGGTTTTATCTATACGGTCGTGCGCAACGCGATAGACATGCAGCTGCCGCGCACCGCCGCGCAGATGTACGCCTACGCGCGCATCATTCCCGACGGCAGCCGTGAGCCGGGAGACCTCGTGTTTTTTAAGACAACCGGCGGTTCACACATTTCTCATGCCGGCATCTATCTGGGAAGCGATCAGTTTATTCATTCGGCAAGCGATGGCCCGCAGACGGGCGTCATTATTTCTTCTCTTAAAGAATCGTACTGGCAGCGCACATACGCCGCGTCAGGGCAGATTCTGCCGTCAGGCGGCGAACCGGAATCGCTGTACGCTGCGGCTTCCGCTGCCGCAGACGGCGGAAGCCGCGAGGCGGAACACAGCGGCGGCACAGCCGCGGCGGCGGTGCAGGACATGGACACACATAACGCGGACGGCGCGCGAGGTTCGGATGCTCAAAGCGGCGGTTTTCTGCACAATCTGGCGTTCGACGCTTCTCTCGGACTCGACTGGAATATCGGCGCTGCAGGGCAGTTCGTGCTGAATATCCGCGGCGTGTCGTTTGAGCTGCACGCAGCGTATACCGGCTGGCAAATTGCGCCCGGATTCGGCATCGCGTGCCGGTATGACCACATGATGGGCATTGTGCAGCTGCCGCTCGTGTTTTCGCTTTCGCTGCCGCATGGGTTCCGCGCGTATATCGGGCCCGTGTTTACGTTCGGAGACGCGGTGCAGCCGCGCACCGACAGTCCCGCCGCCGCTTCGATATTCCCGGGCATTATCGGCGTGTCGTGGCAGTCGCCTGCGGTTACCGTAGGAAAGGTTTCTGTTTCTTTTATGCAGGATATAGGCTATACTGTGTTTAACAAGCCGGACGGGAGCGCGCTTTCTGTCAGCGAGAGTCTCTGTTCCGGGCTGGTATTTTCAACGGGAGTGCGCGTTTCGCTGCCGCTGTCCCGCTTATTATAGGAGAAACAATGCGCCGTTGCTGTATACCGCTGCTTTTTCTTTTGGTATTTGCCGGATGCTCGCCGCACGTGCGCCTGCGCATTTTGGAAAACGGCGGCGCGGACGGCGCGGCTGCAGTGCGGCTGGATGCGTCCACCGAACAGCTGGTCAGAAGCATCGCCGCCGTTCCCGACGATGTTCCGCTCTTTGATACCGAACGCATACAGGCAGCGCTTGCCGCGTCAGGCATCCCGGACGTATCGGTGTCCGCTCCGCACGCGGCGGAACTCGCTGTTTCTGCGCGGCTTGAAACACTGTCGCAGGCGGAGGAGCTTGCGCCCGGGCTTCTGTCGGTGAGCCGCGAAGACGGGCACACGGCGTGCCGGTTCAGGCTGTCTCCGCGCGTATTTGCCGCCCTCTTAGGCAGGCTTCCGGCTGATACGGCCGCGTATGCCGATCTGCTCATGGCGCCTGTAATAACGGGTGAGGAGCTTTCGCAGGAAGCATACCTTTCGCTTATCGCCGCCGTCTACGGTTCAGGCGCCGCGTCGACGCTGGCGCTTTCTTCCGTAACGGTAGAAATTACGGCGCCGTCAGCCGTTGTTTCTGCCGCCGTTTCGCTTGCCGGCGCGGATACCGACATACGCGGCAGCACGGCTTTTTATACCGTTCCGCTCGCTGCGTTTTTATGCGAAAACAGCGAAATTATATTCCGTATTCAATATTAAAACATGTCGTATTTTGCATACAATACAGGATAATGCAGTATATTTACTTACCCCGCAATGATTTATAAAAACATCTCTTGCAAAATCTGCATTTAAACAGTAGACTTTAAAAACTACTGTTTAATTTACCTATAATGTGGGGGTCTACATGGCTGAAACAGCTGATGCCGGATTTTCTCAGGAATTGATGGCATTTATTGATGCATGGAAACAAAAACCCGGCAATCTTATCATGATTCTGCACAAAGTGCAGGAAGAGCAGGGGTATATTTCCAAAGAAGCAGCGCGGGAAGTTGCCCGTTTGACGGATTCTCCGCTTGCCCGTGTATACGGCGTCATGACGTTTTATCACTTCTTTAAGACGCAGCGTCCGGGCAGGAACAGAATCAGCGTCTGTCTGGGAACAGCCTGCTATCTGAAAGGCGGGCAGGATCTGATAGATGAGGCGCGCGCCATTCTGAATCTGGGGCCGCAGGATATATCGACGGAAGACGGCATGTTCTCTGTGGAACCGGTTCGCTGTATCGGCTGCTGCGGTCTTGCGCCGGTGCTTTCGATAAACGGCGATGTATACGGCAAACTGACAAAGAGCCAGCTGCCCGCAATACTTGAAAAATACAGAAACGCCTGATACATGCATTACACGCTCTGTGATATGATTGCCGATCTGACGCAGAACGCGGCAGAAGCCGGTGCTGCGCATATCTCTGTCAGTGTCGACGAAACGGACACCAGCCTTACGGTGCATATCCGCGACAACGGCAAGGGCATGAGTGCGGAAACGCTTAAACGTGTTACCAATCCGTTTTATACAGACGGCATAAAGCATCCTAAACGCAAAGTTGGGCTCGGCATACCGTTTCTTATACAGACGGTTGCGGAAGCCGGCGGCGAGTGGGATATTTCATCCTCTGAGGGAAAAGGCACAACGGTGTACGCGAAGTTTGATCTTACCAATATCGATACGCCGCCGGTGGGAAGGCTTCCTGCGCTGTTCCGCCAGATACTGCTGCTTCCCGGTACGTTTGAAATGACGATAACGCGCACAAAACGCGGTAGCGGTATTGCAGAGGCTGATGTCAGGGACTATACGATAACCCGTTCCGAGCTGTTCGACGCGCTTGGAGATATAAGTACGGCGGCGAGTCTTGCTCTTTTAGGCGAATATCTTGAAGGGCTTGAAGCCGAGGCCTGACCGCGGTTCGGCAGATAAAAGAGACAGTGCATCCTGCCTTGTGGCAGACGGCGGTTTTTATTATATGGAGGAATTGTCATGGCAAAAATGACGCTTGAAGAACTGCGCAATCGGCGCAATCATATGAAATCTGAACTTGAAAAACGCGATACGGACGGCAAGAGTATTCAAATTATTGTCGGTATGGGCACATGCGGCATTGCCGCCGGCGCAAAAGAAACGCTTGATGCGTTTATACAGGAGCTTGACGCGGCGGGAATGGGAGCGCACGCGATTATCCGCCAAACCGGCTGTATGGGTCTGTGTTCAAACGAGCCCACGGTTGAAGTGGTTGTGCCCGATATGCCGGCGGTTATTTACGGCAATGTAACGCCGCAGGTGGTAAAAAAGATTGTTTCGTCCCACATTATCGAAAAAAAGCTGGTTGACAATCTGATTCTTGACCGGCCTTCCGCGGACATTGTTTCAAAATAAGGAGTTGAAAGGTATGGCGTTTACTCATTATATTCTTGTCTGCGGCGGTACCGGCTGCGAGTCGAGCAATGCAGACGCTATTTATCAGAATCTGCTTTCTGAGGCGGAACGCGCAGGCGTTGCGCACCGCGTGCAGATTGTAAAGACAGGCTGCTTTGGATTCTGTGAAAAAGGGCCGATTGTCAAGGTGCTGCCGGAGGATTCGTTCTACGTTGAAGTGAAACCCGAAGACGCAAAAGACATTATCGCCGAGCAGATTATCAAGGGCCGCGAAGTAACGCGGCTGCTGTATAATAAGGAAAAAAAGAGCCGGGAATCGGTTGAAGACATCCAGTTCTATCAAAAGCAGCTGCGCATTGTGCTGCGCAACTGCGGCGTTATCAATCCGGAGAATATCGACGAATATATTGCGCGCGACGGCTATTTGGCGCTTGAAAAGGCGCTGTTTGAAATGACGCCTGAGCAGATTGTCGACGAGATTAAACGTTCAGGACTGCGCGGCCGCGGCGGCGCGGGATTCCCCACCGGTCTTAAATGGGAGGCCGGTCTTAAAGCTCCCGGAGATGTCAAGTACGTTGTGTGCAATGCTGACGAAGGCGATCCCGGCGCGTATATGGATCGCTCCACGATCGAAGGCGACCCACACTCCATCCTTGAAGCAATGACTATCTGCGGCCGCGCTATCGGCGCGCATCAGGGCTTTATCTACATCCGCGCGGAGTATCCGCTTGCCGTTGACCGCCTGCGCATTGCGATGGATCAGGCGCGGCAGAACGGCCTGCTCGGTAAAGACATTCTTGGATCCGGTTTTGATTTCGACATTGAAATACGCTTGGGCGCGGGAGCGTTTGTGTGCGGTGAAGAAACGGCGCTTCTGCGTTCTATCGAAGGACAGCGCGGTATGCCGACGCCTAAACCGCCGTTCCCTGCGCAGTGCGGTCTGTGGGGCAAGCCGACGGTTATCAACAACGTAGAAACGTGGGCGAACGTGCCGGTCATACTGACCAAGGGCGCCGACTGGTTTAACAAGATCGGAACAGAAGACTCAAAAGGTACAAAAGTCTTTGCGCTTACCGGCAAAGTAAACAACTCAGGCCTTGTTGAGGTGCCGATGGGTACGACGCTGCGCGAAATTATTTTTGAGATTGGCGGCGGCATTAAAAACGGCAAGAAATTTAAGGGCGTGCAGACCGGCGGTCCTTCAGGCGGCATCATTACGGAAGAAAACCTCGACACGCCGATTGATTTCGGCGCGCTGGTGCGCCTGGGTTCAATGATGGGTTCCGGCGGCATGATCGTTATGGATGAGGACGACTGCGTTGTAGACGTTGCGAAATTCTATATGGAATTCTGTGTCGATGAGTCGTGCGGCAAGTGTTCTCCCTGCCGCATCGGCACACGGCAGATGTATGCCATTCTGAACAAAATATCGCGCGGCAGCGGAGAGCCTGAAGACATTCAGAAGCTGAAAGACATCGGCATGGCAATGAAATCAGCGTCTTTGTGCGCACTTGGCCAGTCAGCTCCCAATCCGACGCTTTCTACCATTGATAAGTTTGAGCAGGAGTATCTCGACCATATCAACGCCAAGCGCTGCGCCGCAGGCAAGTGCAAGAAGCTGATAACGTTTACGATTACCGAAAAGTGTATCGGCTGCGGCGCGTGTGCGCGGCAGTGTCCCGCAAACTGTATCGCAGGGGAACGCAAGCAGCGCCATTTTATCGACCAGACAAAGTGCCTGAAGTGCGGTGCCTGCGAAACCACGTGTAAGTTTAACGCGATTGTGAAGAAGTAAGGAGAAAGCTGATTATGGTAACGATAACGATTAACGGCAAGGATGTTCAGGTGCAGGAAGGCACCACGATCCTGCAGGCGGCAAAGAAACTCAATATAAATATTCCAACACTGTGCTACAGCCCCGACTTACCGGCATGGGCGTCGTGCGGCATCTGTATTGTCCGGCTTGCCGGCACGGCCAAGATGCTCCGCGCGTGCTGCACCGTTGCCGCGGACGGCATGAAGATTATCACGCACGATCCGGTAATCAATAAGGCGCGCCGCACCGTGCTTGAGCTGATCCTGTCAAATCACCCTGACGACTGTCTGCGCTGCCAGCGGAACAACAACTGCGAACTGCAGAAGCTGGCTGCGGAGTTTGGGCTGCGGACAAACCGTTTTGATAAAATACTTAAAGATCAGCCGGTTGACGATTCGTATGAAGAAGTTGTGCTTGACCGCAACAAGTGCATCAACTGCGGCCGCTGTGTGGAAGCGTGCCAGATTATGCAGAATGTGTGGGCGCTTGAGTACACAGGCCGCGGCGATAAAACCGTCATCGGTCCGGTATCCGGCGTCGATATGGCGCACAGTCCCTGCGTGCGCTGCGGACAGTGCGCTTCTCACTGTCCGGTCGGCGCCATTACGACTCATAACCCGCTTGAGACCGTGTGGGACAAACTCGCCGATGAGACCGTCGTATCCGCGGTGCAGATTGCGCCGTCAGTGCGCGCCGGATTGGGAGAAGAGTTTAACCTGCCCGCCGGTACGCTCACGACGCAGAAGATTTATACGGCGCTCCGCATGATGGGCTTTAAGTATGTGTTTGACACGAACTTCGGCGCCGACCTCACGATTATGGAAGAAGCGACAGAGTTTGTGGAGCGGCTCACAAAAGGCGGCGTGCTGCCGATGTTCACGAGCTGCTGCCCCGGCTGGGTTGATTACGCGGAAAAGAACTACCACGATCTGCTGCCGCACCTGTCCACGGCAAAAAGCCCGCAGCAGATGCAGGGTGCGATGACTAAAACGTACTGGGCTGAACAGATGGGGCTCAAGCCTGAACAGATATTTTCCGTTTCCGTGATGCCGTGCACGGCAAAAGCGTATGAAGCGCGGCGGAACGACGATATGAAGTCTTCCGGCGCACCCGACGTTGACTTTGTAATGACGACGCGGGAGCTTGCAGCGATGATCCGCCAGGCGGGCATCGATTTTACCAATCTTGAGGAATCAGCCGCGGACAGCCCGCTCGGTCCGTATTCCGGCGCGGGAACGATTTTCGGTGCGACCGGCGGCGTTATGGAAGCGGCAGTACGCTCGGCGTACAATTTTGTAACCGGCAAAAACCTGGGCGACATCAATTTGACGCCGGTGCGCGGTCTTGAAGCGGTAAAATCAGCCGAACTCGACGTGGGCGGAACAAAAGTGCGCGTTGCAGTTGTGCACCAGCTGGGCAATGTTGACGCAGTTGTGCAGCAGGTGCGCGAGGCGCGCGAAGCGGGAAAAGAGCCGCCGTATCACTTTATCGAAGTGATGGCGTGCCGCGGCGGTTGTGTTGCAGGCGGCGGCCAGCCGTACGGCGTTACTGACGCTCTGCGCAGCAAGCGCGCAGACGCGCTCTACCGCGACGACACAGACTGCGTTGTGCGCTGCAGCCACGAGAACCCCGAGATACAGAAGCTTTACAAGACGTACCTTGGAAAACCGTGCGGTGAAAAATCGCATCATCTGCTGCACACCTCATATACAGAGCGCAGCCTCTACAATTAAATCACCCGCTTAGAATAAGCAAAAGGCGCAGCTGCTGCTGCGCCTTTTTTTGTGGCTCTTCTGCGTGGCTCAAGCCGCGAGCGCAGTTGCCGACGCCCTTGTCCAAGCATAAAACCTGCTTGAGCCCCAAGCAGGTTTTATGCTTTTATTACAGTATGTGTGATGCCAGTATTACTGATGAACGGCTTATATCGCTTGAGATAAAGCTCTCGTATCTTGAGGATTTTACAGCTAAATTACAGGATTCGCTTGTTGAGCAGGGGCGCGAGCTTGAACTGCTGCGCGGCGAACACCGCGCGCTGCAGGCACGGTTCCGCGAACTTCTTGATTCGCTTGAAGACATGCCGCACACGCGGCCGCCGCATTATTAAGTTTTTCATTCATTTTTTCTATATATAGGCGTGTTCTATCTGTACTTTTTGCGGGTGCATGTATTATAATGCCAGTGCATAAAACCATAAAACGAGGAGTTTTATTGTATGAAAAGAATGTTGACTCTTGCGGCGGCTCTGTTATGCGCTGCTGCGATGTTTGCAGGCGGCAGCAAGGATGCTGCTCCCGCGGCTGACGCTTCGGCAGATGCTTCAAGCGGCGCAGCGTACCATATCGGCATCGTTACCGGTACGGTATCCCAGTCCGAAGACGACCTGCGCGGCGCCGAAGAGCTGATTGCCCGCTACGGCAAAGCAAGCGAAGGCGGAATCATTCAGCACGTTACCTATCCTGATGATTTCATGTCCCAGCAGGAAACAACGATTTCCCAGATTGTTGCGCTTGCCGATGATCCGCTGATGAAGGCGATTGTCGTCAATCAGGGCGTTCCCGGCACGGCCGAAGCGTTTAAGCGCGTAAAAGAAAAGCGGCCCGACATCATGTGCTTCGCAGGCGAACCGCACGAAGACCCGCTCGTTATCCAGGAAGCGGCCGACATGGCCGTAAGCGCAGACTTTATGTCGCGCGGATACACGATTCCGTATGTGGCAAAAGAGCTCGGCGCGACGACGTTCGTGCATATTTCGTTCCCGCGCCACATGTCGTATGAGTCGCTCGGCCTGCGCCGCCAGATTATGGAAGAAGCGTGCAAGGATCTGGGAATCGAGTTCGTGTTTGAAACCGCTCCCGACCCGACAAGCGATGTCGGCGTAGCCGGTGCGCAGCAGTTTATTCTTGAAAAGGTGCCGCAGTGGATTGAAAAGTACGGACAGGACACGGCGTTCTTCTGTTCAAACGACGCGCACACCGAGCCGCTCTTAAAGCAGCTTGCCGAATACGGCGGAATCTTTGTAGAAGCGGACCTGCCGTCTCCGCTCATGGGATACCCGGGAGCGTTCGGCATTGACCTGACCGCGGAAGCGGGCGATTTCCCCGCAATTCTTAAGAAAGTGGAAACGGCCGTCGTTGAAAAAGCCGGGCCCAACCGCTTCGGCACGTGGGCGTATTCATACGGCTTTACTGTGAGCGCCGGTCTCGGCGAATATGCAAAGCGTATTCTTGACGGCGCTGCGGAGCTGGGCAACAGAAGCGATCTGTTTGCTGCGCTCGGCGAGTTTACTCCCGGCGCAAGCTGGAACGGCAACTACTATATCGACGCAAACACCGGCGTTCGTGCGCGCAACCAGCTTTTGATCTTTATGGATACATACATCCTGGGAACAGGCTATATCCATACGACAGAACTTGAAATCCCTGAAAAGTACTTTGAAATCAGGTTTAATGCTCAGTAACCAATAATTTTTTTGTAAAAAGGCTGTCCGATAGAAAGCGCGCTTCCCGCCGCTTTCAGGTCAGCCTTTTTTATGCAGAGGAAAACATGCAAAACGAAATACCTCTATTGGAGCTGCAGAGCGTAACCAAGGACTTTGGGGGTACTGTAGTTCTTTCTGATGTCAGCTTCTCGCTGAAAAAGGGAGAAGTACTCGGACTTGTCGGCGAAAACGGGGCGGGAAAAACAACGCTGATGAGTATCCTGTTTGGAATGCCCGTTATCTCGGAAACGGGCGGATACGGCGGCTCCATTAAGATAAACGGAGAACCGGTATCGTTTAAGACGCCGTTTGACGCGCTCGATGCGGGAATCGGCATGGTGCACCAGGAGTTTTCCCTGATTCCCGGATTCACCACGACAGAAAACATTTTGCTTAACAGGGAAATCACCAAACCGAATATTGCCGTCCAGATTTTTGGTCCGCGCATGAGCACGCTTAATCGGGGAGCCATGCGCAAAAATGCGGAAAGCGCGCTGGCAAAACTGGGCGTTTCAATAGACCCCGACATGAAAGTATCCGAAATGCCGGTAGGTCATAAGCAGTTTACCGAAATTGCGCGGGAAATAAACCGCGATAAGGTGCACCTGCTCGTGCTTGACGAGCCGACTGCCGTACTGACCGAAACAGAAGCTGATATACTGCTCAAAGCGATTAAGAAGCTCGCGGCTGACGGCATTGCCGTTATTTTTATTTCGCACCGCCTGCACGAGGTAATGGCTATCTGCGACCGCAT
>DXHG01000124.1 GCA_019113455.1 Candidatus Treponema faecavium
AAAGAACGGCCGGCGGTATTGTTTTCTAAAGGCGGTTTTGTAAGCGTTCCGCCTTGCTATGCCGCGCGTGTGCTGCATATTCCGGTATACACGCATGAGTGCGATTTTTCTCCGGGTCTTGCGACCCGCTTAAACAGCGGCGCGGCGCGGCGCATATTAGTATCGTATGCGGAATCGCTGCGGTTCTTTTCTATTAAAATGCAGAAAAAAGTACTGGTAACCGGCAATCCCGTGCGGCCGGTGTTCTATACCGCTTCGCGTGAACGGGGACTTCAATTTCTGGGGTTTTCTGAGGCAGACGTCAGTTCTAAACCGCTGCTGCTTATTCTTGGCGGGAGCAGCGGTGCGCGTCAGATAAACACGCTGGTGCAGGATAATCTTGAATGGCTGTGCAGCAGGTTTATCGTCGTGCATCAGACGGGACCTGCGCATGAAGCGCGCATACCTGATGGTGCGTCTGACGCAGTGCGCGCCTGTTATCATCCGTATCAGTTTATCTATGCCGAGATGCCTGATGTACTTGCCGCGTGTGACGTTGTTTTGTCGCGCGCGGGAGCGAATTCTTTGGCGGAATTTATCGTAACGCATACGCCGATGGTGCTTATTCCGCTGTGCGGCAGCGGTACGCGCGGAGACCAGGTGGAAAACGCCGCCTTTCTTGCGCAAAAAAAAGCGGCGCTTGTGTTGAACGGCGCGGATGCGGATGCGCTGCATCTGCGCGAGTATCTGGAACGCATGACTGACAGCGCGTTCCGCAGTGCGTGCCGTACTTGTACTGCCGCGCTGTGTACCACAGAACGCCCCGCGCAGAAAATTGCGCAGCTGCTGTATGAGGAGAATATAAGATGTCTTTTGCCATGATCGATATTGTGTTTGGGCTCATTGTGCTTTTTTTTGCAATAGAGGCTTCTCTGAAGGGCTTTGTCCGCGAGTTTTTTACCAAACTTGCGTTTTTGCTCGGGCTTGCCGCCGCCGTATTGTTCTATGATCAGGCGGCCCGTATTATTTTCCGCTATGTCCCGTATCAGTTTTTAGCCCAGATACTTGGATTCCTCGTTATTTTCATTATTGTGTATCTGGTTGTCCGCATTGTGCAGCAATGTATCGGCGTGCTGTTCAGAAATGATATTATGGCAGGGCTTAATAAGGCGCTCGGCTTCTTTTTAGGGATTGCCGAAGGCGTTTTTATCGTTGCCGCCTGTCTTATTTTACTGCGCGCACAGCCGTGGTTTTCTGCAGACGGTCTTTTGCGCGGAAGTTTTTTTCTGCATATATTGGAACCGCTCCTTGCACAGCCTGAGTATTACGTTAATACGGTTATAGATTCCGTTTCCTGATTTTTTGTATTTGCATGTTTGAAAACCTGTTATATCAGAATGCTGCCGCGCAGCTTTCTAGGGATATAGAACAGAATCGGCTGCCGAATGCGGTTTTACTGAGCGGCCCTGCAGCGTCAGGAAAATTAACCTGCGCGCTTGAATTGGCGCGTGTCTTATCTTGCCGCTCCGCTGAACGGGGGCTGTGGCAGTGCACCTGTTCGTCTTGTTTGCTGCATAAGTCGCTTGTGAGTCCCGATGCAGTGCTTACAGGCCCGCGTGATTGTTTGCTTGAAATCGCCGCGGCGGCAGATACGCTGCGGCGGGGAATCAGCGAGCACGCGCCGTGGCTTATGGCTGCACGGTACTTGTTTATACGGAGTGTGCGTAAGCTGACTGTGCGGTTTTCACCGGTGCTGCTTGCGGAGGATGATAAGGCGTCAAAGATAGCGGTAATTGTGAGTGCGGTGCATGAAACGATTGAGGAACTTGATCCGCATTATGAACTCCCCGCAGCTGACCGAGCTGAAAAAATCATTGAAGAAGCGGTATCGCTGTGCAAAAAACTAGAAACCGGTTTTATGTATGATTCTCTGCCGGTTTCGCATGTGCGCTGCATATCACAGTGGGCACGCTATACTGCGGGGGCAGGGAAAAAACTCGTTATTATAGAAAACGCCGATCGTATGCAGGAAAGCGTGCGCAACGCGCTGCTTAAAATCCTTGAAGAACCGCCTGAAGATACTGTTTTTGTGCTGACTGCGTTGCGCCGAAATGCGGTAATGCCGACTATTTTGTCGCGGGTGCGGCCATACTTGTTTGCCGACCGGACTGCGGCACAGCAGAAGGAAGTAATCAGCCGCGTTTTTCATGCGGAGTACACTGAAACTGGTGAAGCAGCTGCTGAGACGGAACAGAATCACGGTATTTCGTCGTTTTTGCAGCGTTTTCTGCCTGTTCCTGTGCAGGATGTATACAATGCCGGTGCTCAGTTTATGCGCCGG
Organism: Candidatus Treponema faecavium; assembly: GCA_019113455.1. Classification (GTDB taxonomy): domain Bacteria; phylum Spirochaetota; class Spirochaetia; order Treponematales; family Treponemataceae; genus Treponema_G; species Treponema_G faecavium. The sequence continues at coordinate 2,321 of DXHG01000124.1, forward strand.
ATATTGCGGAATGGGGAATCAGCGCCTGAAGCGGTATATGCCGCGTGCTCGTCATTTGAGCCGCGCCAGCTTTTGGTATTGTTTTGTCAAGGCATATCCGGCGAATTAAAACAGATGCAGCTGAACCCTTCTTTCAGCAGCGCCGAACGGTCATGTTTGTGCGAAGCGGCAGCCGGTATTCTGCGTGCTGTGCGCGGTTTTTATGCGAATATTACAGTATACAATCAGAATCCGATATCCGCGCTTGAGTTGCTGCGTTCGGATATTTGCCGGGAACTGCATCGTTATCGGGGAGGGCTGCCGGTATGACAAGTTTTTCACGGCGCGCATTAGACAAGCTTTCCAAAATGTCAGGCGAACAGATACAGCGGCTGTTTAACCGGCTGTGTGATGAGGAATCCGCTCTTGACGCGGTGCTTGAATCTCTTTCGACAGGAATTATGGTCTGTTCTATCGAGGGGCGCTTAATTATGCACAATAAGACGGCAGAGCGGTATATTCCGTTTGTTGTGCGCCCGCTTGAAAACAGGGATGCTGAGCTTTGCATCTGGGAAATGATAGATGACGCGGATATTGCCGCGTTTCTCAAAACGACATATGCGCATCAGAAAAGCAATGTATCGAGCGAGTTTTCTTTGTCAAGTCAGGGAGGCGCAATTCGTTTTTTGACCGTGAGCGTCATGTCCCTGGTACAGCGGCGGCGGATTACCGGAACTATTATCACCGTTGATGATATAACGGAAAAACGCAGCCAGGATGTGCTGCTCAGGCGCATGGAAAACCTCGCTGGTCTTACAAATCTTGCGGCAAATGTGGCTCATGAGATAAAAAACCCGCTTGGCAGCATCAGTATCCACATTCAGCTCATACAGAAAGCGCTTGCCAAAGCGCGCCAATCCGATGGTATGCTGACCGATACAAAAAACGCGGAAAAGCATCTTGCCGTAATCAATGAAGAGATAGACCGACTCAATAAAATAATTACAGATTTTCTGTTTGCGGTGCGTCCGGTAAGCGCTGATTTTGAATTGCTTGATCCTAATCCGCTTATTCAAAGCTGTGTTGATTTTTGCCGGCCGGAACTGCAGGCCAAACACATCGAAGTGCAGCTGTGTCTTGCGGAGTCTGCGCCGCGTCTGCTTATTGACAGTAAATTGTTCCGCCAGGTACTGGTAAATCTTATTCAAAACGCGCAGGCCGCGATGCCTGACGGCGGTTCGCTGTACATTGGATCGGCGGTACAGGACGAGCGGTTTGTGCTGACGTGTGCGGATACCGGTGTCGGTATGAACGAAAAGACTGCGGAACGGATATTTGAGCCGTACTTTACGACAAAGGCTGCCGGTACCGGCTTGGGATTGACAATGGCGTATAAAATTATTAAAGAGTTTTCAGGCGACATCAGTGTACGGTCTGCCGCCGGAAAGGGCAGTGTATTTACCGTATCCCTTCCGGTGCCGCAGCGTGCACAAAGATTGCTTGAATACACAGATGAGGAATAATGCAGTTTACGATACTTATTATCGACGATGAGAAGAATATTCGGGAAGGTCTTGCGGAAGCGCTTGAGCTTGATGGCTATAACACAAAAACAGCAGCGAACGGCAAAGAAGGTCTTGAGCTTGTATCTCACGGCGATATAGATCTTGTCATCACCGATCTGCGCATGGACGGCCTTTCCGGAGAAGACGTCTTAAAACGGGTTGTAACGGAAACTCCCGGTATTCCGGTTATCGTGCTGACCGGTCACGGAAGTATAGACAGCGCTGTTGATGCAATGCGGAACGGCGCGTATGATTTTTTGACTAAACCGCTCAATCTTGACCGGCTGTCTTTGATTGTTAAGCGGGCGCTACAGGGAAGGGAACTTGCAATCAGGCACCGGCAGCTTGAAGACGAGCTTGCAGGCAAGCGCACATTTGAATCCATCATCGGAAAAAGCCAGGAGATGCAGAAGATATTCGAGATGGTGCGCCGTGCGGCAGATACAAAAGCGTCGGTGCTGATTACCGGTGAGAGCGGTGTCGGCAAGGAATTGATTGCAAATGCGCTGCATAATTTGTCTTCGCGCAGGAATAAGCCGTTTATTAAAGTACATTGTGCTGCGCTGTCTGAAACGCTGCTTGAAAGCGAGCTGTTCGGCCATGAAAAAGGCGCGTTTACGGGAGCTTCGGCGAGAAAACGCGGCCGCTTTGAGCTTGCGCACGGCGGTACTATCTTTCTTGATGAAATAGGCGAGATAAATCAGAATGTGCAGATTAAAATACTGCGCGTATTGCAGGATAAAAAGTTTGAGCGTGTCGGCGGTGAAGAAACGCTTGAAGTTGATGTGCGCGTGATTGCTGCGACTAACCGCGATTTGCTGCAGGAAATTAAAGAAAAGCGTTTTAGAGAAGATTTATACTACCGGCTCAATGTGGTGCATATTCATGTGCCGCCGCTGCGAGAACGTAAAGAAGACCTGCCGCTTTTGACAGCGTCATTCCTGTCTGAGTTTGCAAAAGAAAACGGCAAGCATATTACCGGCATTGATAACCAAGCCCGTGCGGCATTATACAAGTACGACTGGCCGGGAAATATCAGGCAGCTGCGCAACTGCATCGAAAGCGCTGTCGTTATGTGTGCGTCTTCCGTTATTACGTGCAGTGATCTGCCTCCGGGCATTGTGACTGAAGGTGAGTCAAACGCGGTATCTGTACCGCTCGGCATTACGCTTGCAGACGCAGAAAAGATTCTGATACAGGCAAACCTGGCAGCAAACCGCGGGAATAAATCAAAAACAGCCGATATCCTCGGAATCGGCAGAAAAACACTGCACCGAAAGATTGCTGAATACGGTCTTTCAGAGAAAGACGCGATGCAGCAGCCTCCGGAAGAACAGACCGCTGCGGAATAATTATGCCAGGCGTCAATATGTATGATCGCATGGGCGATCTGTTAAGTGATTTTTTAGAAACGGGTACGCTCCCTTCTGAGCGGGATTCTGTGGACACCACTGCAGACGCACCTGTCGGTGTGTCTTGCGCTGCCGCTGAGGATACAGCGCAGAGTGAACGTGTGTGTTCTATGCCGACCTTTTTGATACAGGATTTTGCCCGTCTGGGATTTAGTCCGGATGCCGGAGTTCCGCCATACAGCGAGTGCCGCAGCGCCTATAAAAAAAAGCTATTGCACTCTCATCCCGATTTGCGGAATATGAATCCGGTGCTGCAAAAAGCCGCGGCAGCAGTAACGCAAGAACTGCTCGCCTCCTGGAAGCGTATTTCTGCGTGGTACGCAAAGCAAAAAACACTCTAACGCGCGTTTCCGGCTGCTGTCTGCGATTCTTCTGCTTCGCTTTTACGCAGATACAGCGGCCCTTCTTCAGGTGCGAGCGGGGCTTTTCCTGAACGGCGCATCGCGTCGCCAATCGTGAGCAGCGACGCTGCTGCCGTACAGCGCTGGTTAAATACGGCCGGCTGAATAAGCGGCTTGCATGACGCGAGCGCTTCCGCAGCAAGAGCTGCGTCAGGCCCCGTAATAAGCAGCGGTTCTTCTTCGTCAAGCCAGTTTGCGATATGTTCAATACGTGCGTCTTCCGTGCCTGCCGCCTGTATGCCGTGCCGGTATACAGCCGCGTAAAATCTCTGCTTTTTTGCGTCAAGAACGGCAAGCACGGCGCCGGGCCATGTTTGATACGGATATACATATGCGTCAAGCGTGGGAACGCCATAAATAGGGCAGCCTGCAGAAAGCTGAAGCGCTTTAAGCGCTGAGAATGCCAGCCTGAGCCCGGTAAAAGAACCGGGACCTTTAGCAAGCGCGCTGAATTCAAGCTCATGGGGAGTAAGGTGCACTTGATGCAATACATAGTCCAGCGCAGGCAGCAGCTGTTCCGATTGATGCATACCAATATCAAGCGTTATTTCTGCATAGTATATATCGTTTTGCGCCGCAACGGTTATAGCCGGTGCGGCGCTGTCAATTGCAGCTGCTTTCATAACGTGAGCGCTCCGTACTTCCAATTTTGAACAGTGATCTTTCTTGAATTATCCTGCTGAGATTCTAATGTTATGATGACCGTATCCTGCGGCAGCACCGTCTGTACTTTTTCGCTCCATTCAATAATGCATACTCCGTCTCCATACAGCATGTCTTCAACTCCCAGATTTAGAAAATCATCTGTGCTGTCAAGTCGGTATACATCCATATGATAAAGATGCAGTCTGCCGTCGTATTCGGAAATGAGCGTAAACGTGGGGCTTGTTACCGCTTCTTCTACACCGAGTGCCTGCGCAATGCCTTTTGTTATCGTTGTTTTTCCGGCGGCAAGCGTACCCTGCAGGGCAATCACGTCGCCCCGCTGCAGATATGTGCCGATACGTCTTCCAAGTTCAATCGTTTCTTCAGCGGAATGAGTGATAACTGTTATCATAACGGGAGCGTTCCCTCAAAGTCTTTTTGCTTTATAAGTTCCTTCATCGCCTTTAAAACAGGCAGCAGCGGGTAATCAAGCTTATTTTTAAATTCAATTTCAATGTTTTTTGTGCCGAGCGGAGTCATCTCTATTGTAAACGTAACCGGCTCTTCGCTGGTGGTAAGCGGAAACTGGATCACTGCGGTTCCGGTAAAAGTGCGCCGGTAAAAAATCTCCCCGTCTTCTCTGCTGATGTTTTTAATGTCAAGTATTTTCATGGTGCTCATTTATCCTTTGTGTATCAGGTTACATATAATCGTACACAGTCATCAGAATACGGTTTCGCGTTTTTTGCGATAAGCTGACAAACCGGATATGCAGAATACGCATATTTGTTGCAGAATCAGTATGCGCGTTTACCACAAGACCATCCATCTGATCCGGCTGCGCGGAATCATTGAGACTGATTTCCAGATGCAGATATTGATTTGTCTTTACGTTAACATTGCACGAAAGTTGGCAGCCGCCGCTTGCTATATCAACGAGCTTTGCACCATAGCTTTTGCCGACCGGAATATATTTTAGTCTTTCAGTCTTTCCTTCATTGATAATTTCTACTTTTACCGCGGAAAACAGGCATTTCTGATTCATCGGTATGCGCTTTGAACTGCGTTTCTGCAGCATCTGCAGATCATTGCTGTGAGATAAAAGCATTTCAAGCCCTGTGTTTCCGGTTTGATAGCGGATAACGCGCACAGTCATCAGGTACGCGATATTGCCTTTCTGCTGAAAAAACACCTGAATCTTGGAAAGCTGTTCAGGCTGCACGGCTGTCCCAAAGCAGTCCTTAAACGCGGTGCAGACAAGGGCTTCAGGCGTGTTTTGCTGTATAACCGCCGTATAGAGTTTGCGCTGCGAATCATAATACTGCAGTTCCGTGCCCTCGCTGATTGTTTTTGACGAGGTGATAATAAGCTGATTGGCTTTTGCGGTGTCAAATTTTTGGCGGATGGAAAGCAATAAGGAACGGCGCTGTTCTATTACTTTGGGATCTGTTTCAGATTCCTGCATATCCTCAAAAATCTTTTTAAACGCGGCGTCAATGATTTCCGTATTGCGGTAATTGTATGCGATATTGGGAATGGCATACTTTTGGCACACTGCCGCAAGAATCTGTTCTTCTGCTTCTGTAAGCTCGCACAGCTGTCCGACAGCCTTTATGTGGCTTGCGTTTGTCGGGATGTTATGCTGCTTATTCTGATATGCTTCTGACTTAATCATCTTTTGGTACATCTGCACGATAAACCAGATAACGCCCAGAATAAAACAGATGAGCACAGCGCCTATAGCGACAAAATAAAACATATGGTTCTGCCGCGCCATGAGCGGAGACCCCGAGGTCTGCAAAAGAAATGCTATCATTCGCTTACACTCCTGATCATGGAACAGATTGTGTCAATGCGCGGTTTTATCTCATATTCGGCAAGATCCCCGATCATTACCGTGTCTTTAACCGCAAGCGCTGATGCAAACTCAGTTAAAATAGAAGAGAATGATGCAAAGAAATCATTGACGGACATTCCGTCAATGCTGCGTGTCTGATACATGTCGTCAAACAGTACAGTCAAAGAAACACTCTGACAGAATCGGGAAGCGATATCTGCAAATGATTGAATTATTTCAGACGCCGCTTTATCCTTGCCGCTTTGCAGCAGTACCGGGATAGTTTCAATTTCAGAAGCGAGCCGGCTGAATTCCTGCTCATAGGCGGCAAGCAGCGTCTTGACATCATCTTTTGTTACCGTCGTAAAATCAACCCGCGATATGCACTCAAGCGGCGCCGCGCTCACAGCATCTATGCGGTCAGCCGGTATCGGTTTGTTGTCTACGGCAACGCCGATAACTGCCGCGTGGTGTGCTTCACATTCCTGCGTAATACTTTTGAATATATCGCCTGCGGTCCGCTCAGTATCAAGAACGGCGTCTATTTTTGCGCCGTTAATATATATTTCTATCGCCATACGGGTGCTCCATCCTTTCTTTACGTGTTATTATCGGTTATTCTGCTGCTGTCTGCTGAAATTTGTTATGGAATCCTGCTGCGACTCAAGACTGTTCAGCGTCGCTTCCATCTGACCGTACTGCTGCTTAAGCTGCGCTTCTCTATCCGCAAGCTGAGACTCAAGCCGCTGTATAGTATTGCGGCTCGTTTCTATGCGCCGGTCAAGATTTGCCGTTTTTGTCGAAAGTATGCCGTTGCTCTGCACATATGCCTGGAGGCGCTGATCTGCCAGATAGGCGACGCCCGTATCGATAATCAGGTCGCCGTCGCTGTCATACCCAAAGACGTTTTTAACGTCTGCCATGTTGTTTTCCAGCGCTGCGTCAAGCGCCTGCTCGTCTATTTCAAGGTATCCTCGCAGCCGGCTTGCCGAGTACCCGCTTGAACCGCTCGCACTGGTCGATATGCCCATCTGTGCAAGCGAAATGATGTCCGCCATATCGTTTGAGGGGTAGACGTTTGATATAATTGTCTGCAGTGCGCTTTTGCCGTTTGTCAGCGAAAAATCCGCTGAAAAAATACCCAGCCGCTTCTGCGCGTCTTCCTGCTCGCTTTCGTCAAGATAATTGAGTTCGGAAACGATTTCCGGAGACCGCTGGGTGAGGATATTTATCTCTCCGAGCAGCTGATTATAGTAGCCGACAAAAGCGATAATTGCGTCTTTTGCCGTTTCTGTGTCGGGGTCAATAGTGATTGTCGCCGGGCGTTCCGTCGCGGAATGTACGTGCAGCGTTACATCAGGGACAATATCGTCAATGTCGTTTGTCGCTCTGCTGATTGCGATGCCTTCATATTTAAGTTTCGCGTCTGCCGCCGTGCTGACCGCGTTTACCGGTTCTACGCCCAGCGCCTGCGCCGGATTAGAAGCAGTTACAGGCGAAAGCGCAACTGCCGTTGCGGTGTTCGCATTGCGTATCGTTATGCCTGCAATATCGGGATAATCGGCAATATCAATCGTAATCGTTTTTATGCCGTCGGCATTTGTCTGATAGTGGGTAATATCGATCGGTGTTTCCGTGCCGTCGGCATTTGCTGCCCACAGGTATGCGTCTGACGTTACCGGAACAACCGGCTGCTGCTGGCGTGGTATGTTCGCAGCAGAAATGCCCGCGTCGGATAATTCGTTTGTGATAACGATGCCGCGGTATTCGATCTGTCCTGAAAGAGAAAATACCGGCGCGCTCTGCTGCCTTTGAGCATTTATTTCTTCCGTGATGTCCTGAACCGGCTGCTCCACAAACGTAAACGAAAGCTGCTGATTTGCGTCTTTAGCGATATTTTCAGGCACGGGAATCGTAAACGCGCTTCGCGGCGGAACAGTAATGCCGTGCGCGGAAAGCGAAACGCGGTCTTTGCTTAAAGCGGGAAGGCCGGTCTGGTCAGCGGTTACCGGAGCCGCATCGGTGAGTTCCTGTTCCGACGCGCCGAATACGATTTCCTGCGGCTCGGCTTTTTGCAGCATACCGATATCGATAGCGAACTGCTGTGCGGTATCGCCAAAAATAAGGCGGTTTTCCGCTCCGGTTTTAAGCGACTCAATCATGAGCGCCTGCGTGCTGCCTGAAACGCCGATAAGGCTTGCCTTAACAAGGCCGTTTGACCGCTTGTTGAGCGCATCGGCAAACGCCTGGATATTCCCGCCTCTCCAGTTGACCGCGGCTGTTTTATCGCCCACGGTAAACTCATAGAGTCCGGCGGGAACCTCCTGACTGCGTTCCAGCGCGTGCGAGAGAAATCTGTCTGCTGACGCGGGCTGCAGGACTTCTATCTGGAATGACTGCAAATCCGCGTTTCTGCCCGCTTCTACCGTTATTGCGTCTTCCTGTGTTGATGAAGATATTTTATTGTTAAACGGATTGTCAAACGAATAGAGATTTCTGCACGTTTCGCGCAGCGTTACCATTTTTTGATTAAGACTGCGCCATGCTGTCTGCTGAAATTCATAATCTTCAAGCGCTTTTTGTTCCCGTTCCAAGGGAATACGCTCGATTTTCATGAGATTTGCGACTATTTCGCTTGTATTATATTTATCACTGACACCAGGTATATTTATGTCGGCCATGGGCTCCTATGTCTGCATATGTTAAACAGCTGCATCAAAAATAACGCCAATGGCTTCTTTGATACGAATCTTTATATTCTGTATTTCTGCAGACGGAATCTCCTTTATTACCTTATCGGTTGAAGGGTCGACTATCTTAACAATAATACTGTCCGATTCCTGATCAATGACAAAACGCAGGCTCGTGTTGAGCTCCGAAGACAGCCGGTCAATCTGGCGCTGCAGCTGCGCTTTTGTTTCCTGAAACTGCCGGGAGCAAAAATCGATAACCTGCGCAGGCTCAGCCATAATCGGTGCAGGCTGTGCGGAAGCCGCATCGTGGGATGTCATGGGGTAAGAAACAGTTTGGCCGGTTCGCGTCAAACTTTGTTCACTCGTATGATAGATGCGCATAAACCTTCTCCGGTAAAAAAAACAACAGGAAGAGGGGCGCACCTCTTCCTGTATAAGTCTATATCTCTAAAACACTGTGTCGGTTTTGGAGACCGGACGTTTAGTTAGCGCAGCAGTCCGAGAACAGTCTGCGACTGGGCGTTTGCCTGAGCGAGCATCGCCGTACCGGCCTGCGTAAGGATCTGGTTCTTGGTGTACTCAACCATTTCCGCAGCCATGTCGGTGTCGCGGATGCGTGATTCAGACGCCTGCAGATTTTCCGCCGCAATTGCGATGCCTTTGGCTGCTGTTTCAAAGCGGTTCTGATATGCGCCGAGGTCAGCACGCTGGCGGGAAACGCGCTTGAGCGCTTCGTCAACGAGTGTAATAGCGCTGTTGGCGCTTTCAGGAGAAGCGATAGAGATGCGGTCTGACTGTGTAGTAGCAGCCGCTGCCGCAGCCTGCTCGCCTTCCGCGCTCTGTACGGTCGCAACGCCCTGTCCTCCGGTAAGTCCCAGCGAGGCAGCGGTCATCGTGCCGATGTACACGCGGACGTTCTGATCCATATTTGCGCCAACCTGCAGCTGCATGATTCTGCCGCTTGCGGAATCAGCCGCAAACGCGCCGGTCAGCATATTCATGCCGTTGAACTGTGCGGAACTTGCGATGCGGTCTACTTCAGCGACAAGCTGAGAAACTTCAACCTGAATCTGCATGCGGTCTTCATCGCTGTAGATGCCGTTTGCAGACTGCACGGCAAGCTCGCGGATACGCTGCAGAATATCGGTTGTTTCGCTCAGATAGCCTTCCGTTGTCTGAATGAAAGAAACGCCGTTTTCAATATTCCGTTCAGCCTGATTGAGACCGCGGATTTGTGAACGCAGTTTTTCTGATACTGCAAGACCGGAGGCGTCATCGCCGGCCCTGTTTATGCGCATTCCAGAACTGAGTTTTTCAATGTTGCCCTGAATGGCTGCTGTGCTCAAGCCCAGCGTGCGGTTGGCATACATTGAACTCATGTTGTGATTGATAATCATAGTATTGGCCCTCCATGTGTACTGCATGCGAAGCAATCCCTGCTTCGGTTTTTTTATCTTTACCGCAGAACCCACTGCACAGATTTGCGCCCTCTGTGTATCGGGTTTGCACGGTTCAAACCGTTACGGCAAATGATACGGCGTTTCGTATTGCGCATGATATACGCCGAAAGCCTGATACTATAATAGCAGGTTGCAAGTGAATTGTAAAGAGAATATATGTGTGCTTACAGATATTTTTTTCTGTATAGAATATCGGCAGAAAAGTTTGCGGAGTTTAGCAAAAAACTCCGCAAACTTACGTGAACTATCTGAGCAGTGTCATCACAGTCTGCGACTGAGTGTTCGCCTGGGCGAGCATCGCAGTGCCTGCCTGCAGCAGAATCTGGTTTTTCGTGTATTCAACCATCTGCTTTGCCATATCCGTGTCGCGGATACGGGATTCGGCAGCCTGTGTGTTTTCTGCAGCTATGTCGATGCCGCGTACCGTGTGTTCAAGGCGGTTCTGATATGCGCCCAGATCAGCACGCTGCTTGTTGACTGCCTGCAGAGCCTCGTCAATCGTTCCGATAGTTCTGTTGGCATCTTCCGGTGTCGCCAGCTGTATAACACCGTCTGCTGCGGTATCGCGCAGACCGAGTGCGCTGGCTGTCATGGTTCCGATATAGACAGCAATGCGCTGATCCATATTGGCTCCGATATGAAGCCACATCGATGCAGTAGGAGCGTTTCCGTCCTGCACCCGTGCGAACCGTCCGGTCAGCATGTTCATGCCGTTGAACTGAGCAGAACTGGCAATGCGGTCTACTTCAGCGACAAGCTGAGAGACTTCAACCTGAATCTGCATACGGTCTTCATCGGTATAAATACCATTTGACGCCTGCACGGCAAGCTCGCGGATACGCTGCAGAATATCGGTTGTTTCCTGCAGGTAGCCTTCTGTGGTCTGAATAAAGCTGATGCCGTTTGCGGCATTCATTGAAGCCTGATTCAGTCCGCGGATTTGACTGCGCATTTTTTCAGAGACTGCGAGTCCTGAAGCGTCATCTCCCGCCCGGTTGATTTTCATACCGGATGAAAGTTTTTCCATATCCTTCTGCAGGCTTGCATTCGTTACGCCCAGCTGCCGGTTGGAATACAGTGCTGACATGTTGTGGTTGATGACCATAGTCTTCCTCCCTGGAATATAGTCGGATAGCATCCGTGCTGTCCGTTTGTAAGTTAAACACTAATATACAAGGCTCCATCAGCGCATAACTTACGACGGAGTACCAGTTACCGGACTTTCTTCTACGAAGCTGATCCGATAATGATATTCCTGTTTTATCATCGGCGTGCAAGGCAAAAAACTTGAATCTGCGGGGGAACTCTCATTGGCATTTATGTCCGCCGGCGGCATGGCGGCGCGCATCGCGTGCGGAAAACGCCATGAGGAAAATAGCTCTGCGCCGTTTATCCGGCGGGAGATTTGCCGATGGCTAAATTTTATTTTGCCGTTTATCCGGTACGAAATTTGCCGTCGGCCAGCGAGACACTTGCCGTCGGCAAACTTTTACTTTGCCGACGGCAAACTAAAAATTTGCAATCGGCAAGTGCGCCGCTGGCCATCGGCAAAATTCATGTCTGATAAACGGCAAAAT
>DXHG01000125.1 GCA_019113455.1 Candidatus Treponema faecavium
CATGATTTGGCGGGACGCGTCGTTATTTTCCCACATGGCCTGCACAAGCGGCATCGCCGCGTAATTGCTGCCCGCCTGTACGAGGTTAAAATCGCTGTGAACGAGGAGGTCTCCTGCGTGATTCACGAGATACGACGTATTTGCCGAACCGCCGCCGAGATTATTCGTAATTGGTTCCGCAGAAAAGAGCACAACCGCTGTCTGCCTGAACCCGGTTTCATTCCAGGGAATGAGCATCGACAGCACCGGATACTGAAACGCCGGAGCCGCATTGAGCACAAACGTTTCGCCGGCTGCCGTGCGGGTAAGGTAATCGCCATTGGCTTCGATAAACGAATCGATCATGTTCGTTTCAAGTTCGTTTGACAAAAAGAACCGATTGTTCACCAGATAGCGCTGGTTTGACTGCTGTTCCTGATTGCGCAGTATAATGGCGGCTATATTCTGATTGCGTTCAAAAAAGAACGCCGAGGCCTGCCGCGCGAGCGCGCCGTCCGTGCCCGCGGAGTTAAGCATATCGAGCAGCAGCAGCGTATTAGCGCGCAGCGTGGTTAATTCGTTTTCTACGGCTGCCGCTGAACGCGTGTTGATCGTGTAGTTGTTTGATTCCGCTGTAACTTGCGTTTCTTGCCCCATAAAGTAGGTTACGAGGATTGTCAGCGCTCCCAGCGAAATAAGCAGGAGCATAGAAGTGATTAAAATCAGTTTTAATCCGATGGGGTACTTTATTTCACGCATGACGCCATCCCTGTATCTGCAAACACTCGCGCGCGCCCGCGTGCTACAGAATAAAGCTGTCTATCTGCTCGCGCACGGTGGCAATGCCTGTTTCCGTCGTAGCGGCGCTCGCGGTCATGTTCTGCATTGCGTCCTGAATATTATGCGTGGCGCTTGTCATGTTGTCCATGGAGGCCGTAATCATAGAAGTTATTTCTACGAGCTCCGCCGTTTTATGCAGCACGTTCTGGCTGCCCTGCGACATGCGCTCAGCGCCCTGCGTAACATCCGCGTTCAGCTTCTGCATCGTCTCAAACGACTGGGCAACCTGCTGATTGTTATACGATTGTTCTTCCATTACCGTGCGTATTTTCGTCTGTTCTTCCGTTACGTGCGAAACTGCCTGAATAACCTGTTCAAACGATTCTCCGGCGATGAGCGCGGTGTCTACCACTTCATTGATTGATTTCATTAAGTCTTTGAGCGCGGCTGAAATCGATTTTGACTGCTTGGCGGAATTCTCTGCAAGTTTTCGTATTTCATCGGCAACGACCGCAAAGCCCTGGCCTGCCTCTCCAGCATGCGCCGCCTCGATTGCGGCGTTCATTGCAAGCAGGTTCGTCTGCGAGGCAATACTGTTGATAATGGTGTTCGCGTCCGATACGCCGTGCGATTTCTCCGATATTTCAATGACTTTCTGGTACACGCTCGTAACTTTTTCGTAGCCGTTTGCAGATGTGCTTGAAAGCGTGTTGAACTGTTCGGCGCTGTTTTCAAGAATCCGCACAACATCGTTTATGCCGTTTACCATGTGCTCGATATGCTGTGAACTCGTGCTGACCATGTCTGACTGCCGTGAGATAGAACCGTTGAGCGACTGAATATCGCTATTGATCTTCTGCATCGTTTCTGAGACGTCGGTTACTTTTTCCGACTGGCCGGTAATCTGCGAGCGAACCTGCGTGATGGTGTCGTTGATGTTTTCTACGGTAGACTCAACGGCGATCATGTTTGTCTGTAATTCCTGCCCTGCGTTTGAGAGCGTCATGACAGACTGCTTGACGGTAGAAATGATGCGGTGCAGGGTAGAAATAAACGTATTGAAATTGGCGGCGACTTTGCCTATTTCGTCGTTTGTGTGCACGGCAATATGCGCGGTAAGGTCTCCTTCGCCCTGAGCGATGGCGTTGAGGCTTTCGGTAACGCTGCTCAGCGGTTTGATCGCCTTGAGTATCCAGACGGCCAGCACGGCGCCTGCGATAATCGCAAGCACGGTTGCAGCCATCATCTGATGCTGAAAATGGCGTGCGCTCGTGCGCGTCTCGTCGGTGAGCGTTTTATTATACGCTTCTTCAAGGTCGATAAAGACGTTGATGCGGTCAAGCCACAGGTTAAACGCCGGACGCGCCTGTTCAAGCACGACGCGGCGCGCGTCTTCCCATCTGCCCTGCGCGTCAAGCTGCAGCACCTGCTGCAAAAGCGGGAGCGTCTCTGCCTCGCTTGCCTTTATGTCGGCAAGGCGCGCGCGCTCCTCGTCGGTTACGTCGCTTCTCTCGCTGAACATCGCATCAAGAGCCTGTGCTGATTCCTGATAGTCAGCCGCGAGAGACTCGATTTCTGCAAGCGCCTGCGCTTTTGACGCCTGATCGGTGTAGAGAATATAATCGCCCATTCTGATTGCGCGGTCGTGCACGGAACCGCGGAAATTGATTGCGTAGCGCTGCTGCACAGCGTTTACATCGTTTATGAGCGTAAGATTATCGTTAATCTGTGTTATGCGCAGCGTGCCGATAGACGTAATCGCGATAAGCAGGAGAATAATAGTGGCCACTTCTATAATGAGTTTTGTTTTTACCGTCATTTTCATACGCGTCAATCCTTATTTTGTATTGCTGTATACTAAGTATAAAATCTTTATAGACTGTTTGACAGCTGTAGTCAAGGTTGATTTTATGTATGCGTGCAAAAGCGGCATGAGACTGTGCCCGCATCAGGAAAACCGCACTGCTTATTCGCGGAATCGGACAATGGCACCGTATAAAAAGCAGCTGCACAAGTTTACAGTTGCCGATTGCAAATAAAAAATTTGCCGATGGCAAAATTAAAATTTGCCGTTTATTCGGTAAGAATTTTGCCATCGGCCAGCGAGACACTTGCCGCTGGCAAACTTTTCATTTGCCGTCGGCAAACTAAAAAATTGCAATCGGCAAGTGCGCCGCTGGCCATCGGCAAAATTCATGTCTGATAAACGGCAAATAAAAATTTTGCAATCGGCAAATTTTTATTTTTTAAACGGGAAAACTTTTACCGACGGCACATTGTGATATGCAGCGCAGCACAGGCTTTCTGTTCGGATTAAATCCTCAAACGGCAAGCCTCAGTGCTGGAGGAGGGGACAGGATGGAAGGAGCCCCAAAAAGCAAATTACAGAGAATAAGAAAGAAAAAAAGCCCGCGTACAAACGCGAAAAACACTCCGTAGGGAACCTGCAAAGAAACAAACGTAAACGCCTGCGCCGCAGGCGCATTTATTGACTTCCATGCCGAAAAAACTTATGCTTCTATAACAACTGCAGTACCTGCCCGGGGCCGCCGCGCGGCGCGGCGCGTACCGGCGGAAATTCTTTATATGAGGCATACATGATAGCGGTAAGCGATGTTAGTTTGAAATTTGGAGACCGACAGCTTTTTAAAGACGTTAACTTGAAATTTACTCCCGGCAACTGCTACGGCGTTATCGGCGCGAACGGCGCGGGAAAATCGACGTTCTTAAAGATTCTTTCAGGCGAGCTTGAGTGCGACAGCGGACAGGTGTCGATAACTCCCGGCGAACGGCTGGCAGTGCTCAAGCAGGATCATTTTGCGTATGATGCGTATTCGGTAAAAGACACGGTGATGATGGGTTTTCCCAAACTGTACGAATGCTATAAGGAGCGCGATGCGATTTATGCCAAGGATGATTTTTCCGAAGAAGACGGTATGCGGGCGAGCGAGCTTGAAGGAGAGTTTTCCGAACTCGGCGGCTGGGAGGCGGAGAATCAGATAGAGCAGATGCTTTCAGGCCTCGGCCTTGAAGAAGAATATCATGACCGCATGATGAGCGAGCTTGACGAAAGCCGCAAAGTGCGCGTGCTTATCGCGCAGGCGCTGTTCGGCACGCCCGATATTCTTTTGCTTGACGAGCCGACAAATGGTCTTGACCTTGAGTCTATTTCGTGGCTTGAGGATTTTCTCATGGATTTTCCCAATACGGTTATCGTTGTGAGCCATGACCGGCATTTTCTCAATGCGGTGTGCACGTGCATCTGCGACATCGATTACGGAAAAATCAGCCTGTTCAGCGGAAACTATGATTTCTGGTACCAGATGAGCCAGATAATGCAGCGGCAGGCAAAAGATCAGGCAAAAAAGCGCGAAGAAAAGATGAAGGATTTGCGCGAGTTTATCCAGCGCTTTGCGTCAAACGCCGCAAAGAGCCGGCAGGCGACAAGCCGCAAAAAGATATACGACAAGCTCGCGCTTGAAGAACTGCCGGTTACGAGCCGCAAATTTCCATACGTCAGTTTTAAGCCCGACCGCGAGATTGGCAACAATGTGCTGCGCGCTGAAAAGCTGCGGTATGCGCGCGAGGGAATTCAGTTATTGTCGGACTTTTCGCTGACGGTGAACCGTACCGACAAAATCGCGTTTGTCGGGGTAGAGCATAAGGCAAAATCAGCGTTCTTTGATATTATTTCCGGAGCGATTAAGCCGGACAGCGGCGACGTTTACTGGGGGCAGACAACGTCGTTTGCCTATATGGGGCTTGACAACAGCGCGTATTTTGACACGGACGCGAATATCACCGACTGGCTGCGCCAGTATTCGCCTGACCAGGATGACGCCTATGTGCGCGGGTTTCTGGGCAGAATGCTGTTTTCAGGCGATGAGTCGCTGAAGCCGGTAAAAGTGCTTTCCGGCGGTGAAAAAGTGCGCTGTATGCTGTCAAAGCTCATGCTTTCAGGAGCGAATGTGCTTATTCTCGATGAGCCGACAAACCATCTTGACCTTGAAGCAATTACAAGCCTGAATGAGGCGCTTATCGCGTTTCCCGGCGTGGTGCTCTTTAACAGCCACGACCATGAGTTTATTTCTTCAATCGCAAACCGCATTATCGAAATAACTCCTTCAGGCGTTATTGACCGCATGATGGCGTTTGACGACTATCTGAACGATGATTCAGTAAAGGAACTGCGCGATACGTACTATGCCGGAACGGGCAAAAAAGTACGGTTTTAAAAAGACTGCATGATCTTGCAGCACAGAGTGCTCGCGGAACTGAGATACAGGCTTACGAAGCAGTCTGACGACTGCTTCGTAAGCTGACAAGTTTTGAGCTTCGCTCAAAACTTG
>DXHG01000126.1 GCA_019113455.1 Candidatus Treponema faecavium
CGGTAAAGCCCGCCTGTTCGTCGTAGTCGCAAAACGCGCGCCCGCCGTGCGAAAGCGAACCGAACAGCACTTCATCGATGAGGCGCGCCGACACAAGGTCTTCGATAAGCCGCGCGATGCGGCGCGCGCCGTATTCTTTTGACGCGCCCTCGCGCGCGATATAGCTCACGCAGTGTTCCGACGCGGCAACCGTTACACCGCGCGAAGAAAGCCGTCCGGAGAGCTTTGCAAACTCGCGGCGCACGACAGAACGCACCGCGTCCTCATCAAGCACATGAAACGGCACAACGGCGTCAAGCCGGTTTCTGAACTCGGGCGAAAACAGGCTTCGCAGCGCGTCGTCCATTGCGCCGTCTCCGCGTGCGCCGCCGCCGAAACCAATTGCCTGGCGCTCCATGTCGCGCGCGCCGGCATTGCTCGTCATAATAAGCAGCACATTGCGGAAATCAGCCTTGCGCCCCTGCGTGTCCGTAAGCGAGGCGTAATCCATCACCTGCAGCAGCACGTTAAAAATATCGCCGTGCGCCTTTTCTATTTCATCGAGCAAAAGCACGCAGTGCGGCTCCTTGCGCACCGCCGCCGTTAAAAGGCCGCCTTCCTCAAAGCCGACATAGCCCGGCGGCGAGCCGATAAGGCGGCTTACTGTGTGTTTTTCCTGGTATTCGCTCATGTCAAAGCGGATGAGCGGAAGCGAAAGCGCCGCGGCAAGCGTTTTTGCAAGCTCGGTCTTTCCTACGCCGGTCGGGCCGGCAAAGAGCAGGCACGCCGCCGGTTTATCAGGTGGATGAAATCCGGCGCGCGACTTTTTTACCGCCTGCACGGCGGTGCACACGGCCTCGTCCTGCCCGAATATCGCGGCGCCGAGCGCTGCTTCAAGAGAAAAAAGCCGCTCCCGCTCGTCAGCGCCGACAGTCTTTTCGGGCACGCGCGCCATGTTCGCCACAACGCGCGCGATATGCGCCGCAGAAACAGAAACCTGTTTTTCCGGTTCCTGCGTTCTGCTGATACGCCGCGCTGCGCCCGCCTCATCGATAACATCGATCGCCTTATCGGGCAGCCGACGTTCCGGCAGATACTGTACCGAAAGCGAGACTGCGGCTTTAAGCGCGGCGGGCGAATACCGCACATGATGGAACGCTTCGTATGCGCCTTTAACGCCGCGCAGTATACGCACCGTATCTTCTTCTGACGGCTCTGTTATGTCTATCTTTTGAAACCGCCGCTCAAGTGCGCGGTCCTTGCTGAATATCCGCGTGTATTCCTCGTGCGTTGTAGCTCCGATGCAGCGCACCGTGTCCGAGACCAGCAGCGGTTTAAGCAGGTTTGATGCATCAAGGCTCCCGCCCGACACGGAACCGGCGCCGACAATCGTGTGTATTTCATCAATAAACAGTATCGCGTTGTGCTTTGCTGCAAGTTCCTGCACGACACGCCGCACGCGTTCTTCAAAATCGCCGCGGAACTTTGTACCCGCAACAAGCGTGCCCATGTTGAGGCTGTATATCGAACAGTCCGCGAGCACGGCGGGCGCCCTACCCTCAGCGATGAGCAGCGCAAGCCCTTCCGTGATCGCGGTCTTTCCCACGCCGGGGTCGCCGACATGGAGCGGGTTATGCTTTTTTCTGCGGCAGAGCACGCGGATTGTCTCTGCGAGCTCCGCCGCGCGCCCGATAAGCGGATCAATGAGCTTCTGTCGTGCCTGTTCCGTGAGATCAACGGCAAACTGCTCGAGCGCGCTCTGCGCGGCGGCACGCCGTTTTTCGCCGGCTGCCGCAGCAGAAGATTCAGCTGCGCCGCCGTGTTCCGCCGTGAACTTCGGCGCTTCAATCCTGCTCACTGCGGCAAGCAGTTCCACGCGGTCAACGCCGCCACATAATAAATAATATGAACAGTAGTTATTCTTTTCATCCAGCATACTCACCAGCACATCGGCAATGTCTATCGTATCTTTTTCCGATGAAACGCAGTGAGAGAAGGCGCGGTGCAGCACGGACGTCATTCCCGCCGTCTGCACCGGCGGCGCGTCCTGACTCACGGGAATAGACGTGCGCAGATATTCTTCTATGTTATGCTCAATACTTTTAACGTCTGCATTGCAGGCTTGCAATATGTCAATTACGTACGAATCCTGTAATGCCGTGTAAAGCACATGCTCCGGCGTAATAAACTCGTGGCGCGCCGACTGCGCATTCTCAAACGCAGAATCGAGAATGTAACTGAGCCGCTTCGTTATTTTCATACCGCTTCAACCTCGCACCGCAGCGGAAACCCGTGCGCCTTGGCCTGTTTCATCGTGAGCATGGCCCGTGTTGCGGCAATATCATACGTATACACGCCGACAACCGCGCTCCCGTTTTTGTGCACCGTCCGCATGAGCAGCTCCGCCTCGTCTGCCGATTTATGGAAAATACTCATGAGCACCTGTACGACAAATTCCATCGTCGTGTAGTCGTCATTAAAAAAAATCACGCGGTAATCTTTAGGCGCCTGTATATCATTACAGACTGCGCCGCTCACGTCATCCGCGGCACCGTAATCCATATTCAGTTCAAATCCCATATGCAGCTCCGCAGCAAGTATAGCACACGCAAAAACACCGCCGCAATACAGCGGGAAACGCGCCGGCGTTTACTTTGCCCGTTGTCTGCCCGGGCGCAGGGGCTCTTGTGTTTGCCGCGCAGATTCGCTATCGTATACCGTGTGCCGTTTGCGGCCGCATACCATGATACCGGAGCTGCGCCATGCAGACACTGCAGCTTATGATAAAACCGGCGTCAGATTCGTGCAATCTGCGCTGTTCTTACTGTTTCTACCATAATATAGCGCAGAACCGCTCGCGGCCGAACCGCGGCATGATGAGCATCGGCACCTTTGAAACGATTGCGAAAAAAGCGCTTGCCTGTGCGCAAAAGATGTGCACGTTTTCGTTTCAGGGGGGAGAGCCGGCGCTTGCGGGGCTTGACTTTTACCGGCAGGCACTAGCCTGTATCCGGGACTGCAACACGCGCCGCATTCCTGTTTCCGTTACGTTTCAGACAAACGGCACGCTCATCACGCAGGAGTGGGCCGATTTTCTTGCAGCGGAACGCATACTGACCGGCGTGTCGCTTGACGGCCCGGCGGAGTTCCATAACCGGTACCGCACGGACACGCGTCATAAAGCCTCGTACGCGGCGGTGCTGCGCGGCATAGACTGCCTTAAGCGCAGCGGCGCGCAGTTCAATATCCTTTCGGTCGTTACCGATGCATCCGCCCGTCACGCACATAAAATGTATGATTTCTTCAAAAAACGGCGGTTTGAATATCTGCAGTTTATTCCCTGCCTTGCGCCGCTTGACGCCGGCGCGGCAGAGCCGCTGCTTACTTCGCAGGCGTACGGAACGTTTCTCTGCGAGCTCTTTGACTGCTGGTACGCCGACATTATGCGCGGAACCTATGTCTCAATACGGCAGTTTGACAATTATGTGCATATGCTGCACGGCTATCCGCCTGAGTCATGCGATATGGGCGGACGCTGTTCGGTTCAGCATGTCGTTGAAGCTGACGGCAACGTATATCCATGCGACTTTTACTGCCTCGACCGTTATCTTTTAGGAAATATACTAACCGATTCATTTGAGCAGTTCAGCGCCCGCCGGCAGGAACTCGGTTTTATCGAAGAATCGCAGATACATACCGAACGCTGCCTGTCCTGCCGCTGGTACGCGATCTGCCGCGGCGGCTGCAAACGCCACCGCCTCATGACGGGAGATGAAACGCTTCAGACAAACTATTTCTGCCAGTCGTTTCAGTTGTTTTTTGACCGCTGCGCCGACCGCTTGCTGCGTGCGGCGCGTCTCACCGCTGCACCGCGGTAAAACACGCATACCGTCCTCGTCAGGGCATCATTTACACGACGGCTGAACTCGTGTATACTGACAGCGTATCAGGTAAAACCGTGAAACCGCACAGAAATAAAAAGAACAAATACAGCTATGTTAAAATACTTTCGTCTCTAAGCTACATCATTGCGGTATGTTGCGCGCTCTATTTTATCGCGCTCGCGGTTGACGCGCGCGCATTTCCGCGCCCGGAGTTCGACTATATCTGGATTGCCGGAAGCGCGCTCTTTTTTGTCACGGGACGCTTCTGGAGCAAGCGCTGGCGGCTGTACCGCCACGATGTGTTTGTGCCGGCTGCCGGCGCGCCGCGCTTTTTTCTCATGCTGTTTGCCGGCATGCTTACTGCTGCGGCGGCGCTCTGCGCCTACGAGCTCCCACTCATTCTCAAAGCGCCCGAGCCGCCGCCTGACGATATTGCAGTCAGTTATATGATTATTCTTGGCGGCGGCACGCTCCCTGACGGCACGGTCGGCAAAAGCGCCGCCGCACGTATCCGCACCGCGGCCGCGTACCTGCACCGGCATCCGGGCACAACCGCCGTTGTCACGGAAGGACAGGGACCGTTCGCGCCGGAACCCGGCGCCTACGGCATGAAGCGGTATTTGGAAAGCCGCGGCATCTTTGGCGACCGCATTATCTGCGAAACACAGGCGCGCAATACCGAACAAAACTTTATCTATTCCGCAGCTGCCATCGCGCAGGCGCAGGGCATAACGGAAAAAGAAGCCATGCAGCAGCCGCTTATCGTTGTTACCAGCCGCTCGCACGTGCAGCGGTCGCTGCATCTTGCGCGCCGCCTCGGATACAAACAGTTATACGCCATTGCAGCCCCGGTGCCGCTACTGTATGTTCCGTCCGTCTATCTGCGCGAAGTATGTTCACTGGCGAAAATGCAGGTACTCGAACTCATTGACCGGTATATGCAAAAGTCATGAAACAAATCTCTCTTATATGCGCGTGTTTCTTTTTGTACACCGCTGTGCTCCGCGCGGCAGACGAACAGCTTGTGAATGCTATCTTTGACACATCTGCCTATACCGCAGCGGAATACGCAAGTCTGATTGCGGAAGATATCGTTATCCGCAGCACGGACAAAGAACAGTGCGTGTCGCTTAATCCAGTGCATCCGCTTGCGCAGAAGCTCAGGGATGATTTCAATGAGCTTGACCCAGCATATTCCGCGGAAGTGATCCAGGTGCTTTTGGCAAAAGACAGCGATGAACTTGCCGCCGTACTGCGCACCGCCCTCGAAAACATCACACAGTACACGGACATTCCGTACTACTCCGTACAGAACGATACGTGGAATAAACTGTACGACGCGGCGTCCGTGATTTCGATAACAATGCACGCTCAGGACAAGCTCATAGTTGCTTCATTTTCAATGCCGCCGTTTGACGAAATAGAAATGCACATTACCACGAGCATACATAACGGCGAGCTCTGCTACGAAGCCGTAAACACAACGCCAGTAAAATGGCACGGTATTACCTGCATTAAACCGTACCGCATGAAAACGGAAGTTGCGGTGTTTTCCAGTCCGGACGGCACGCATACCGTGCTGTATGGCTGGGGGGGGTAGATGTACCACCGCTGTTTTTTATGCGCAAGCGCATAGAGACAGCATTCATCAACCGCATCAAGTCTTTCTGCGCGTACGTGTTCAGCGCCATACGCGTACAGTAAATAAAAAACGCGCCGTGTGTACGGCGCGTTTTTACGCAGCGGTTTAAATGGAAATCAGCCCGCTATTCTTTCTTTCCAAACAGCCGCAGCAGATACAGGAACAGATTGATAAAATCAAGATACAGCTCAAGCGCCGCGATAATCGCGATTTTATCAAACGCCTCGCTGCCGTCAGCGCTCGCGGAAGCGTGGAGCACTTTCTGAGTGTCGTACGCCGTGAGTCCGGTAAAGAGCGCCACGCCGACAAGAGAAATAATCCAGTCAAGCGTGCTTGAACCAAGGAACATGTTTACCAGCGACGCAATGATAATGCCGACAAGTCCCATAAAGAGATACCTTCCCGCCGACATCAGATCGCTCTTTGTCGTCATGCCGTACACGGTCATAACGCCGAACAGCAGCGCCGCAATCACAAACACGCGCGCAACCGAAGTTTCGGCGTACACAATCAGCACAGACGAAAGCGTAAGTCCATTTACCACGGAATAGGCGGCAAACGCAATGCCCGCCGCAG
The DNA here is from genome assembly GCA_019113455.1 of Candidatus Treponema faecavium. Lineage (GTDB taxonomy): Bacteria > Spirochaetota > Spirochaetia > Treponematales > Treponemataceae > Treponema_G > Treponema_G faecavium. Next base: position 6,082 of record DXHG01000126.1, read on the forward strand.
ATTTGCTCATCGTTCTGATCCGCGCCGACAGAAAAAACACCAGCGCAAACTCGGCGATAATCAGGCCGAAAAAGACGATACTGTTGCCAAAAATCAGCCGCTGCAGCGGCTCACTTGCCGCTACCAGATATGCACAGACGGCGCTGACCGCGAGCGCGCCTGCCATCCACGCATACGTTGCGGAAATAAACTTTTTGCGGGCAATATCACTGGTCCGCTGCAGTGTTGAAACATCATTCATACAAACAGTATACCACATGCAACAGCAGTACGCAAGGCTTGCAAGCAAGCCCGCGTCCGTTGTATAAATACACTCGTCGGTTCAGCCGTTACAATCGCGCCGCATCACTCAGCGGCGACCGCTTCGGCAAGCGTTTCTCCGCGCTGCTCAAGCACGGAGATGTCCGCCTGCGACGGCAGCCCCTGCCACTCAAACGGTTCGATATGGTTCCATTTGAGCGGGGCGACAGCCTCGTCGTATTCCTTTTTCGCGCCGCCGATCCAGCCCCAGCTGCCGATG
>DXHG01000127.1 GCA_019113455.1 Candidatus Treponema faecavium
TTTCTGCGTCAGCCGCCTCCGCTGTTCCCAGACCGGCTTCAAAGAGCGCGTAATACGAGCCGTAGCCGCGGTCGTAGCTCAGTACATCCGCAAACGAAAAGAACTCAAGATCAGCCATGCTGCGCAGCTCCGTATTCACGTAGCCGCCGCCGAGCACGCAGCACACGCGGCCGCCAAAGCGGCGCTTGCACGCACGCGCGGCGGCAAGCGCCGGCACGAACGCGCCCGCAAACGGCACCGATATGCAGCACAGCGCCTCAATGCCGCTGCCGCCTGCAAGCTCCGCCGCAATGGAGCTGAACAGGCTTTCAAGAATCGGTTCGTAGTATACGGAAAGCACCGGCGCGTCAAGCCGGCGCACCACCGAATCGAACGACGCGCTTTCGGTGCACAGCGACTCGGCGTAGCGCACGAGCGAAAAACTGCCGTCAAACACGGCGGTGATGTAGTCGGCAATGTCGGCAAGCGCAAACGACGCGAGCAGCCGCGCGTCATCGGCTGACACGTCGCGCTCCAGAGCGGCAAGGTATGTTTCCATGCGGCTGCCGCGCGGCACATGGGCGGAACGCACAAACTCATGGCGGCGTTCCTGCGCCTTCCCGCACAAAAGCGCCGTTATCGTGCTGATCCACGCCGTCCACGCACTGCTTTGCGAAACGTAGCGGCGCAGGTTAAACGCTGTGTGCCTGTCTCCGCGCGCAGCAGCGCGTTCCGCCTGCAAAAGCGCCTCGTCAGAAGAAAGCTCAAAGAGCTTTGCAATCCCGTCATGTGAAAAAACCGCATGAAAGAGCGCTATATTCAAGTCGTGCCACGCGACGGACGTGATGCGGCCGGGAAACTGTTCCGCGCAGCGCAGAAAAAACGAACGCAGGTACGCGCCCGACGGATACGGCGTGTTGCATTGCACTATCGGCGGCTGAATGATATACACGCGCATGTCAGTATCCGCGGCGGCAAAGGAAACGCAGCTCCGCCTCAGGCAGCGCTGCCGCAAGCTCCGCAAACGAGTCTATGGCGCCGTCGTACGACGAGACGCTGCCGAAACCGTAGCGCGCGAAAATAAACGCGATGCCTGCCTCGGCGGCGGCCTGTTCGTCAACAGCGGCGTCGCCGACATATACCGGACATTTGAGCGCGTATTGTTCTATAATAAGCAGATTGTTCTTTCCTTTTGAGAGCCCTGTATCGCCCCAGCTTACATGGCCTGAAAACAGCGCTTCAAGGCTGAACGCGCGCAGAAATGTTTCTATATAGCCGCTCTGGCAGTTGCTCACGATAAAGAGCTCGAACTCTCTGCGTAAGCGCTCAAGCCCTTCGCGCACGCCGTCAAACACGCGCGCGCCGCCGTGCTCCAAGTCTTTGTTTTCCTGTGCGCAGCACGCGGCGCGAAGCTGCTCACGAGCTGCGGCTGGCATATCGGGGAACAGCTCCGCAAAAATCTGCGTCATCGGTTTGCCGAAAAAAGCCGACAGATACGGAACGGTCAGCTGCAGCGGAACGCCCTCGGCGCGAAACACCGCGTTCCAGCTTGCGCACACGGCTTCGCGGGAATCCCACAGCGTGCCGTCCAAATCAAACAAAATACTGTCAAACGCCATAGCGCAAGTATAGCACAACGCGGCAAAGCAATGCACGAGCGGATGCGTTTTTTTGCTCCTGCACGCGCGATTTGTCTCTTTGCGGGTTCCCTGCACATATAGCACAACGCGCTCCGATATGCTATTTTTACAGTATCCATGAAATTGCTCCGCCCCGCAGATATTGCATTCATGCTGCTTGCCGCCGCCCTTACCGGCATATCGGCGTATGCCGCTGCGGCGCGCACAGAAGGACAGGCGCGCCTTGTCATACAGTCTCCCGCAGGCGAGTGGATATACCCGCTCGGCACTGACCGCGAACTCGATATAGACGGCGCGCTCGGCGTCTCTCATATCGTTATCAGCGGCGGCGATGCTTTTTTCACCGATTCTCCGTGCGGCAATAAACTGTGCGTGATGAGCGCGCCGATACGCAGCAACGGCACATGGATCGCCTGCCTGCCTAACCGCATAGTCATCCGCGTTGAGGGGACTGAAAGCGGCGGCCTTGACGCACAGGTATACTGAACGCAGACTCAGCGCCGAAAACGCTGTAAGGAGTACGCATATGTCCGCAAAGAAAACAGCCGGAATACAGTATAAATGCTCGTCATGCGGCCATATTCAGCCGCGCTGGATGGGCCGCTGCCCCGAATGCGGGGAATGGAACAGCTTTGCCGAATACAGGCAGCAGCAGCCGGCATCCGTTCCCGGGCTCGGCATAAAAACAGCGGAACGGCAGACGCCAAAGCCGCTTTCGTCCGTCACTTCCATGAAAACAAGCCGCCTCAAAACCGGCATAGCGGAGTTTGACCTCGTGCTCGGCGGCGGCGCAATGAAGCGTTCCGCCGTGCTCATCGGCGGCGAACCCGGCATCGGCAAGTCGACACTGCTCCTGCAGACGGCGGCAGCCGCAGCCGCGCACGGCGCCCAGATTCTCTACGTCTCAGGCGAGGAATCGGCCGCGCAGATACGCGCCCGCGCAGAGCGCCTCTGTCTCAAGACAGACATGATACAGGTGCTGTGCACCGCCGCCCTTTCCGACATAGAGCATGCGCTTGACACAATGCAGCCGCAGCTGGTGATTGTAGACTCCATACAGACCGTGTACGCGCCTGAAGCAGGCGCAGTGCCCGGCACCGTAAACCAGCTCAAATACAACGCGGCCTCCCTCGTGTCGTGGGTAAAAGAGCACGACAGCGTCCTGTTCCTGACCGCGCACATCACAAAAGACGGCGTTATCGCGGGCCCCAAATCGCTTGAGCACATGGTGGATACGGTCATTTCGTTTGACCGCAACAACGAAAACGCGCGGTTTCTGCGCGCGCACAAAAACAGGTTCGGCTCGGTTGACGAGCTCGGCATCTTTACTATGGAAGAAACAGGACTTGTCCCAGTGCCTGACCCGTCCGGCCTGTTCATGACAAATAGGAACGGCGACATTCCCACCGGCATTGCGCTTGCCCCCGTCTTTGAAGGCAGCCGCGTGTTCCTTGTTGAAATACAGGCGCTCACCGTTCCGGCAAAAGCGGGCGTAACGCGCGTATATTCAGACCGCATAGACAGCGCCCGCGTGAGCCGCATCGCCGCCGTCATCGAAAAATGCGCCGGCCTGCGCTTCAGCGACCAAGATCTGTACATACACATTGCAGGCGGCGTACGGCTTTCTGAAAGCGCCGTCGACGCCGCGATAGCCGCCGCGCTCTGCTCGTCGCGCACAGACACGCCGCTGCCGCGCGGCGCTGCGTTTGCCGGAGAGCTCAGCCTTGCCGGAGAAATACGGCCTGTTGCACGCATCAGACAGCGCGCGAAAGCGGCGCGCGCGCTCGGCATACAGACGCTGTACGCGCCGGAACGCGAAGAAGGCGTGCACTACATAGACAGCATACGCGCGCTCGTGCAGGCGATATTCTCTACACCAGAGACGACACGAGCGCCGGAACGGCGATGATGTTGCCGGCAGCGCCGCCGACAGAAGACAGCAGAAACACAAGCAGCACGCGCAGAATCCGATTATGGTATATGCCCCTGAGCGAAGAAATATCATCCATAAGCGTTTCCATGTCTTCTACTTTGGGCTTTTTTATCCACGCCTGCACGATGCCGGTAAAAAGTCCGATGCCGAGCAGCGGGTTAAGCGTCGCAATGGGAGCGCCGACAAACCCCGTAATCACCGTAAGGATATGCCCGCCGGCAAGCAGTGCGCCGAGCGCGGCGAGAGACCCGTTCCACAAAAGCCAGCGCACAAGCATCTGGGCGGAAACCGCCGCGCCGCCGGTTACAAAACCCGCGGCAAGCAGCGCAATAATCGCAATGGGGAAAATCCAGCCGGCAAGTTTTGTACCGAGCCCCGCAGGCGGTATTACTTCTATATCGGACGTAACCGGAGATTCCGCGCCTGACGCGAGTTCGCGCAGATGCGCCTCAACGCCCGGCAGATGCCCCGCACCCAGCACCGCCACAACCCGCCTGCCGCTGCACTGCCAGATACGGCTTGCCAGAAACCGGTCGCGCTCGTCTATAAGCACCGTCTTTACTGACGGCAGGTAGTCGGCAAGCTCGTTCATCATCGAATCCATCTCGTTTGAGTTCTTAAGGTTCTCTATCTCGTCGGCGGAAACCTCCTGCCGGTCAAATGCACTCGACAGCAGGGCTGCAAGCAGCTTGCACTTGCCCCACAGCGAGTTCCGCGCCCACGCGCGGCGAAGCGTTATCTGAATCGGCCGGTCGGCAAGCTCCACGGCGATGCCGAGCTCTCGCGCCGCATTGATCGCCGCGCGCATTTCGTCTCCGGGCTGCACGCCGACATGCGCCCCCATCCGCTTCTGAAACGACGACAGCACAAGATTTGCCATCAGCATAAACCCCTGCCCGCTTTTGAGCACCCGCACCACGTCAAGACTGCGCCATGAATCGCTGTCTTCCATTGACTTAAGCCGCTGCTTGTCAAGTTCGACAGCGGCGCAGTCGGGCCTGTACGTCCTGATTGCATCGTCAACTTCGGCAACGCTTTCGGGCGACACGTGCGCCGTGCCGATCAGCACGATTTCACGGTCTCCAAAGTTAAGCTCCCGCTTTGTTCCGCTCATCCTTCAAGCCCCCATTCCGCAAGCCGGTATTCAAAAAACATCGGGCTGTTTGTGTTCATCACCTCGGTATAGTACTGCATGGCGCCGACTTCGTCTCCGTTTAACGCGCAGTAGAGCCCGATATAGTAGAGCAGCCTGCCGCGCTGGTTGCGGTCAGGCTCATTGCGCACCTTCTGCGCCGCGGTAGTTATATTAAGCCCGTCGTAATAGAGGCGGAGCACCGCGTACACCGGCGTCGACGTGTCCATATTGCGCATCGCGCGCGACACCGTGTCCCTGCACGCACGCGCACTGCCTTCGGCAAGATACGACGCGGCAATCATGAGCGGGTACGACACAGTGCGGGACACGTCGCCGCCCGCCGCCGCAAACGCTTTTTCAAATGCGCCGCGCGCCTGCGCATACCGCCCCGCGCGCCACGAAAGCATACCGAGCGACTCATACGCAAAGTAGTATTCCGGATTCAGTCTGACAACCGCTTCGTATTCCGCGAGCGCCTCGTCAAACATGCCCTGCTCGTCATACAGTCCGGCAAGATATGCGTGTGCAAGAAAATAGTCAGGATCAAGCGAAACAGCTTCTTTCCACGCTGCCTCCGCCTCATCGAACAGCCCCATGCCGCGCTGGTACGAGCCGTAATCCATCCAGAAGTCATACACGCTCGGGTCAATGTCTATCGCCTTTTGCACGCAGTCCGCTGCTTTCAGGTAGTTTTCGCTTTCCCGCTCAAGCTTGCCCAGATACGCCCACGCAAACGCATGTTCCGCGTCAAGCGAAAGCAGCTTATTGAACGCGCGTTCAGCTGTCTTAAGATCGCCAAGATAATAGGACGTCTGCCCCAGACCGAACAGCGCCGTCTCGTCTTCGGGACTGCCTGCAAGGCCGCGCTGGTAGTAGGTGCGCGCGAGCTTGTAGTTGCGCCTGAGCATCTGCTCGTTCGCAAGCTCCGCGTTCGCATCGGGATCAGACGGGTTTATCTCAAGCACACGCTTGAGGAGCGCAGACTTAGTCCTGGAATCTCCTGAGTATTTTGCTGCGAGCGCGCCGAGCATGAGCGCGTCCGTATTTTCAGGCTCCTGCGCTATGAGCGTATCCGCAATCCCGCGCGCGGCTTCTGCGTCTCCTGCAGACAGGAGCAGCGACGCGTGCAGCAGCTGTATGTCGAAATCGGCGGCGGCTTCTTCCGGCGCGCGCTCGAACAGCGCAAGCGCATCTTCAACCGTTCCCGATTCAAGCGTCCGCGAAAGGGACTGAACGAACGAGGCCGACGCTGAAACAGCTTCGTCTTCCGCTCCGGCGGCAGATACGGCGTCTGTTCCGTCAGCGATAATCACCTGCGCCTGCACCGCCGCGGCCGCCTGCCCGACTGAAAGCCAGCCGCACAGCGCGCACAGCAGCGCTCCGGCATATTCCGCCGCATGTATATGTCGTTTCATCGATACTCCTTGCTGTATAGCTCCTGCCCGATGCTGCGGGCAGGGGTTCTGATTATATACATATCGGCGTTTTATTGGTATCTATATATTGTATATTGCGGAGCTTCTGCACGGCGCGGGCTTTTTCTTTGCGCGTTCCCGCAGGGTATGTTTCTGCGCTTGCACGTGCGGCTTTTTTCTTTGTTATTCTCTGTAAGTTGTTTTTTTGGGGGAGAAGGGAACCTCTTCTTCAGAGGCGTTGTTCCCTTCTCCCCCAAGCCCCTCATCCTTCCAGCACTGGGGAATTGCAGCCGCAGGCAATGTACTGCGAAACGGCAAGCCCATCCGCACAGCAAGCCTGTAAAATCCGCTTAACGCTGTTTTGTATATGTTGATGTATTATCGAATTCCAGTATATTTCCGCCATCGGAGAATTTATAGGAATAACACCACATGTCTCCGGATGCGTTCTCAATCAATCTATCCCCGCTGACAGTTCCTTTAAATACTCTTGTTTTCCATTTCAGTATAAACTCGGAACCTGTTATGGTCAGCATCGTGTGAGGATCTTCTTTGTTTTTATAAACTCCGTCTCTGACAAGCTCAAATGATATTTTTGATTGTTCTGTATCTCCTTCCAGAGCCGATATATCGAGTATGTGTCCGTCCCATAAGAACTCCGATTCCACTCCTTCAGGATACGGTTCAATCTGTTCCATAATATACAGGTACTCTTCTGTCGCAGACCATGTTTCGCCTGTGTCCTGATTGTCTGCAATATATGTATCGTCAGCTCTGAAAGTAATTGTCTTCGGGGCGCCGGTTTCTTTTTCGTCAGCTTTAACCCACGTGCCGATAAATTTTGTTTCCGCAGTGGGCTCAGAAGGCATTTCTTCAAAAACACTTCCGCCGCTGCTGCACAGATATACGCAATCCTGTTTCTTCTCATCAAAGCTCCGTGTATTCGTAAATACCGTGTATTCGTAAATAAGGTGCCTAATTACACCCCTCCCGATTATTTTGTCAAGAGATTAATATGCGGAAACGGTGATATGCCGTATGTCCGTACGTTTTCCTGTTTTTCACTTTGCGATTCGTACGCCAGGTACACCATTCGGAACCGGAGGCTGCGCAATTTGCCGATGGCAAAATTTATATTTGCCGTTTATCCGGTAAGAATTTTGCCGATGGCCAGCGGCGCACTTGCCGATTGCAAATTTTCTGTTTGCCGTCGGCAAATGAAAAATTTGCCGACGGCAAGTGTCTCGCTGGCCGACGGCAAAATTCACTCGGGATAAATGGCAAAATAAAATTTTGCCATCGGCAAATAACAACGCTGCCGAACTGCCTGCCGCATATCCGACGGCGTGCTGTTTTTTATACCTGGTGCGGAAAATAAAGCGCGTGTGCTGCTTTTTTACGGGAGAATAGTATGGATGCGTATAATATCTATGCGTTTTATTCAGAGGCTGATACGTTTGAGGCACAGCCTCAAACGTATCGATTTTGCATCGGTTTATGCGCGCGCAAAGCCTGCGGCAAAACGGTCCGCAGCGGGAGAAAACGCGGCGCGCTTCTCACCTGAACCGGCGGCGGTATTTCTGATGCGCGCCATCATATACCGCAGCAGCTTCATCGCGTCGGCAGTGCTGTCTGCACGCACGCAAAAACCATCGCCGTGTGCGGCAAGCACTGCCTGCTGCAGCGCGGCGTTTCCGCGCAAATCTTCTGCTTTGCCGCCGTCCGCATACACGACAGGCGCGGCACATTCGTCAATAATCGAAAACAGTCCGGCGCCGCAGGCAGCGGGAATATGCAGCGTATACATGCCGGCGCGTTCTGAAACTGAAAAATTACCGGCGCTGTACAGCCGGGCTCCGGAAAAAGGAACAAACGTCATACAAACCTCCTTACAGCATGTTTCGTCTGTTTTTAGTACGCTTGTAATATACCGAAGCAAACCGTCTGTTTCTCAGAATATTCCGCTTAAAACTATAATTATTCCGTCATTTCAGCTAAAAAACGCGCATTACAGGCTGCCATGCAGGCTCGCCTCTCCCGAATCGAGCGTCATGCGCACGCCGTCGGCGCGCTCCACAATCAGTTCCGCCCCGTCAGTAACGCCGAGCACCAGAGCCTCAAACGAGGCTCTGTCCGCCTGTGCAAATTCACCGGCGAGCGGGTATATCGTAACCGTTCTGCCGGTCAGCAGCGAACGGCGGCGGTATTCGCCGAACGCGGCTTCAAGCGCGCCGGGCGCTTCAAGGATACGGAGCAGCTCGCCGATAACAGCGGCGGCAAACCGGCTGCGGTTAAGCGCGGTTTCCGCGGCACTGCCCAAAAGGGAACCGGCGCGGCCTGCTGTGTCTGCGGGAAAGCCGCCTATCGGGTCCAAAATATTCACGCCGATGCCGATAACGGCGCTTTCAATGAGCATTGTTTCCATATTGATCATGCCTTCAGTCAGTATGCCGCAGACTTTTTTTCCGTTATAAAAAACATCGTTGACCCACTTGATCAGGCACTCCCGCCCGTACAGCGCCGAAGCGGCGCGGCACACCGCAACGGCGGCGCCCGCGGTAATAACGGCAGGCTTTTTAACGCCGCCTGCGGGCGCGTAGAGCAGGCTCATATACAGTCCGCGCCCGGCAGGAGAATAAAAGCTGCGCCCCTGCCTGCCTTTTCCGGCAGTCTGCGTTTCTGCACAGAACACGTTTTTATGCAGCCGCTCCCCGGCGGCGGTAAGCCTGCCGTCTGCGCCGCGGAGCGCCCCGCCCGCGGCGGCAGCTGTTTTTGCCGCCGTGTTTGTCGAGTCTATTTCACCGAACACATGGATGCGCTGCGCGTCCGGTACGATGTCGTCAGCGCCCGAATACTCGCGCAGATATGAGGCAATCGCGTCCGCATTCAGGATATCGGGTTCCGCGTCAAGCCGGTAGCCCAGCCCGGAGCTTGCCGCAATCACATAGCCTCTGGCACGCAGCGCGTCTATCGCTTTCCAGACGGCGGCGCGCGATACGCCGAGCCTGCCAGCCATTTCTTCCCCCGACATATGGCGCGGAGCGCAGGCTTTGAGCGCGGAGAGCACGGCTGCTGCCGTACCGGTTATCGCGTCTGCCGTCATGCGCGGTATGCCGCCTCAAGCACTGGAGACTGCACCAGCGCTTCGACAAATGCCGCGGAAAACTCCGCCGCGTTTTTTTCGTTGAACTCGTAGGTCTCGGACGCGCTGTCGTCCGCGTTATCAGAAATGCAGCGCACAATCACAAACGGAATACCGTTGAGCGCCGCCACGTGGGCAATCGCGGCTCCTTCCATTTCCACACAGGCGGCGCCGAACTGTTCCAAAAGGCGGCGCTTTGTTTCCGGCGACGTAACAAACACATCGCCAGAAGCGACGCGTCCCTGCACGAGCTTTGACGCGCCGCTCATATTCTGCACGCGCACAAACGCCTCCTGCGCCGCCCGTATCAGAAGCTCGTCTGCGCGGAACGCCTGCGGCATTCCCGGCACCGTTCCCGGCTCATAGCCGAACGCCGTTACGTCAACGTCGTGGTACACCGCATCCGCGGAAATAACCATGTCCATCACGCCAAGACCGTGCCCCACTGCGCCGGCAATGCCGGTGTTGACAATGTGTGTTGCATGAAAAAAATCAGCAAGAATCTGCGTGCATATGGCCGCATTTACTTTTCCGATGCCGCTTTTGGCGATAACCGTCCGCACACCGTGCAGCGTGCCGGAACAGAATTCGATGCCGGCGATGCATTCCGTTTTTTTGTCAGAAAGTTTATTTTTAAGAGTAGCTACTTCAATATCCATTGCTCCAATCATTCCAATAATTAGCATAAATAAGCTCCTTTTTCATTATATTTCAAAAAAAACGTATCAAATGCGAAATACCTATTGACAAATTCCGCACGCGTCTATATAGTATACTCAAGCAGCAAGAAAAAAGAAACGGGGCGCGTTTTCCTCCTCCTTTAGCGCCCCGTTTCTTTTATCCGGACTGAAAGAGAGATACGCATACGGACGGAAAACCCGCCGGTATATATCTCTCTTTTTTATGTCCGCGCCTGCCGCGCGGCGGCATCGGCCTCATCCCACATATCAAACACCGCTGCCATGCAGCGTTCCCGCTCGTAAAAAAACGCTCCCATATGCGGCGCGCGCTCAACGGGCATAAGCCGCGTAATCCGGCTGCCGCACGCGCCGTACAGTTCCTGCGCCATTGCAAACGGAATCAGTA
>DXHG01000128.1 GCA_019113455.1 Candidatus Treponema faecavium
GTCGTTTACCGTAGTCAATTCGAGAATTTTCTTTTCCGGCAGCCCTTCTTCCAGAATTGGGTAGAAAGAACCGTCTGCGAGTTTGATACCAATCGCCATACTCATATTATTCCTTAATTTACTTTATTCTTGAATGTGCATCTTGTCAACATATTTCTTTATTGCTGTCCGCCCAGGCTGCGTGTACTTGCCGCGATAAGTTTGTTTTTCAGATCCTGCTCTATTTTAAGCATTTCCGCTTCCGCCTGTCGGCGCTTCTGCCGTCCCTCGTCCTGAATACGGACAACCTCGTCAAGCGTTGAAATAAGCATCTCGTTTGTTGCCTTGAGCGTTTCAATGTCGGCTATGCCGCGTTCGGCTTCCTGCGCGGTACGGATTGACGCCGCTTTCAGCGATTCCGCGTTTTTGCGCAAAAGCTCGTTTGTCATGTCGGAAACAGCCCGCTGCGCCTCTGCCGCCTGATTGGCGTGTTCAATGCCGAGCGCAATCACCATCTGGTTTTTCCACAGCGGAATAGTGTTGACGAGCGTTGACTGTATCTTTTCGGCCATAACCGTGTCATTGTCCTGAACAAGCCGTATCTGCGGCGCAGTCTGGAGCGAAATGGTGCGCGTTAATTCAAGGTCGTGCAGTTTTTTCTCAAACCGCGTACACAGCGACTCAAGATCCTTGGCCGCCTGCGCGTCTTCAGGCGTTCCGCTCTGCTTCGCCTTTGCCGTGAGTTCCGCAAGCGTTTCGTTTTGTATCTGCGCGAGTTTCTGCTTGCCGGCGATAATGTACATGCTCAGTTCTTTGAAATAGGTTTTATTCAGTTCAAACATCTGATCAAGCATCGCCGCGTCCTTGATGAGCACCCGCTGCCGCTCTTCAAGCTCACGGCATACATCGTCTATCGCTTCGGTTATTTTTCCATAGCGCGTTTTAAGCGCTGCAATTTTGTTTGCGCCCCTGCGGAAAAAGCCGAAAATCCCCTTATCCTCTGCCGTGTCAAAATCGCGCAGCTGTGAAATGAGCCCCGAGAGCAGTTCTCCCGTTTGCTGCATATCTTTTGTGCGCACTGTGTCAAGCACCTTTTCCGAAAAGTCGGCAAGCTTTTTCTGCGCGCCCGCACCGTACTGCAGTATCTGCGTGCTGTCGCTGATATCGAGCTGCGACGCGAACGACGCGGCTTGCTCCCGTTCGGCGTCAGAGAGCGTATGCTCATCCCATGCCGGCGTACTGGCCGCCATGTGCGGCGCGTCAGTGAACAGGAGACCGCCCTGCTGTGCCGGTGTCTGTGAGGCTGTGTCGGTTGAAAGTGATTCTGTCATATACGTATGTTTCCTTACTGTATTGCGGAACGTTACGGCATATTGATTTGCCGTCCGCTCAAGCCCTCGCGGGCAAGAACCGTGTTCAGCACCGCTATATCCGAGGACACGTCAAGCGCCGTATCGTGGTACAGGCTGTCCAAAAGACGTTCAAACGCACCGGAAAGCGTGCAAAGCGCCTGAGTGATTTCGTCAAGCGTTTTTGCAGCCGTACCCGAAGCTCCGCTGCCATCTTCTATCTGTATATAATTATCGAACAATTTGCGCGCCGACGGTAAGAAATAATGCGCAAATGTGTCTAGCTGTGCCGCGCAGGCAGGATATTCTAAAAGCCTGCCGAGAATCTTTTCTGCGGTGCCGATAAGTTCCTCTGCCTCGCGCGCAGTCTGTGCGCTGTGTATGCAGGGCTTTTTTTCGCGCATATAGTCAAGATGCGCCCGAGACGCTTCATACACGGCGCGCGCGGCCTCCGGCAGTCCGTCTGCCGTGTCAGACGCAGCAGCGCTGCCTGCGGTTTTTGCATCTGCCGCGCTGTGCGCCGCCGCCGCCCTGCGCCGCTGCTCCAGAGCGATGTATTCGTTCCATGCGGCGTCAGTGAGCACAAGCGCCGTGTCATGCTCCACAAGGTGCCCCTGCTTAAGCCAGCGTTTTTCGATAAACTTCCGTATGTCGCGCAGCACATCCTGCGGCGTACGCTGCATACCGTGCGCTATGTCGGCAATATTCATGACCGATGTATCGGCAAGAAGCGCCCGGTATTGTTCAAACCGGCGCACGAGCCGTGTTCCGCGGAATCCCGATACCGCGGCGATGATGCCGCACAGGCAGAGCACGCCGAATACGGGCACACCGAACAGCATGAGTCCCGTATCCGTTGCCCATGCGGCTGCAGCAAGGAGCAGTATGATCATTCCCATGGAAATGCTGACCGCCGTACCCAAAAATGCCGCAACGCCGTATCCTATATGCAGCCCGCCGGTAACGGCAAATTGGGGATTTTCCGCTTCATTCATCATGGTCTGTATTTTTGTCCGCAGATTCATACGCTACGATAGCATATTTTTGCCGCGGCATACAAGAAGTATATGCCGCAAGGCAAAGCCGGTTATGTTCGCTGTGAAAGGCCGGTATTATATACGGCAATATCGCTGTCTATGCTCCAGTCGGAATCTTCAAAGAGCACATCAAGCACGTCGGAAAATGCACTCGAAAGCGTCTCAAGCTTGCTTGTATATTCCCGTTCCTCCGCGGCGGACAGGTGTCTGCGCTGCGTCAGACCCGCGTGCAGCGCGTTGAGTACATCGACGAGTGTCGGCGCGTACAGCATGGCGAACCGTTCCAGTTCCGCAGCATGTTCGGGATTGTCTTCTATATCGTGCGTGATATCCGCCGTCAGGTAATGCAGAAACTGCAGCTTTTGGCGCATGACAAACGGAAGCGATCTGAATTCGGGGCGGGAAAGCGATTCAAGCGTTTCGTAACACTGTTCAAGGAACCGGCGGCTTACTTCGTCATAGCGCGAGAGGTCTTTTTTCGTGATGTTCACCGCCATTTCCGACATAAACGGCAGGTGCGCCTGAGACCGCGCTTGCCATGCCGCGTGCGTCAAAAACAGTTCCCGTGTGTCTTCGTGCAGGTATCCCTGCACAAACCATTTGCGGTTCACCATCATGCGCACATCGTGCAGCACCTGTTTTTCCGAACGGCTGCACTGGCGGGCAAGATCGGACAGGGAAACGGTGTTTTTATCTCCGATATACAGCTTATAGCTGACAAAACGATCAGCCTGCCGCAGTTTTGCGACCGTATAATACACCGCCGCAGCGCAGGCTGCGCAAGCCGCCATTTCCGCGGCAAACAGTATACCGCTGAAATGCAGCATATCAAAGAAAAACAGCTGCAGAATGCCGACGCACGCAAGCGCTGTCCCTGCAAGCGCGGTGCTCACCGCAGCGCTGAAGAAAAAGTTTCGGTAACGGGTTATATCGGTATACACAGAATCGGAATTGCGAGAGTCCAGCCCCATATTCCCATTATTATAGTAGAATAATAAAAGAATCACAATAATGCAGTCTGAATCGGCGGCGGGCGGCGTTTACTCTGTATGCAGCGTCAGATTGCAGTTCACTGCGGGGTGTGCGTGCGCTGCACGTGCGCTTGTTTCTTTGAACGCTGCAGCAGTTCGAGTTTTGCGTGTGCACGCACGCTTTTTTTCTTATTTTCCATAATCTGTTTTTTGAAGAAAAAAAGGGGGCCACGCGCAAGCAATAGCTTGTGCTCCTTCAGAGGCGTTGCCCCAATCCCCTTCCTCTCCTCCAGCACTGTGCCTGGATAGCTGCAAGTTTTGAGCTTTGTTCAAAACCTGACAGCCTGGGGCCAAGCAGTTTACTGCGAAGCGCCAAGCCTCCATCTGCTCAGCAATCATGTACGTATATATTGCCTGATTGCAAAAAAAGTAAATGCCGATGCCCTGCTGCGCTGTAAGTCTGCAATGCAAAAGTACAATCATACCGTAAACATGACAGATGTCATTTTTCAATGCCGACATCTGATTCCGTGTGCGGCGCCCGCAGATTCTGTTCCAGCAGACAGAAACAGATTTGCCGATGGCTAAATTTTATTTTGCCATTTATCGGACATGAATTTTGCCGTCGGCCAGCGAGGCATTTGCAATCGGCAAACTTTTCATTTGCCGTCGGCAAACAAAAAATTTGCCGTCGGCAAGTGCGCCGCTGGCCAGCGGCAAATTTCTTACCGGATAAACGGCAAAATAAATATTTGCCATCGGCAAATTTTTATTTTTTAAACGGCAAACGGCTTCCGAATGCGGGCGGCGCAGGCGCGCAATGCGGGCACAGGGCGTGCAATGAAGCGGTGTGTTTTAATTCGTTAAAAGCGGAATTCGTAACCGGCGGTTACGTCAAATGAGCGGCGCGTAAAAAGTTCGCGGTCGTTCAGTTCAAAGTCCTGCATGTCCCACGTGTAGCGCACGCCCAGCACGATGCTTCCCGGTCCGAGCTTGAATCCGGCTTCAATGCCGCCGGTGAGGCCGAGGATGCACTTTGTCGTGATATTATCCGAGCTGACGGAACTGAAAGCGGTCTTTACATCGCCGATGGGAAACGAAAAGTTCGGACCGAAGAGCGCCATAACGTGCAGCGGGCCGAGCGGTATGCGCGCCGTCAGGCAGACGGGCACGTCCACCGTTGTAAACGTGAATTGCGTGGTGTCTGTTTTGACTCCGTTGGGAGCGGTAATGCCTATTTCCGTGTGCAGACCAAGAAAAAACAGAAAGTCGAATCCCGCGTACAGCGCGCCGCCGCCGCCAAGCACCGTAACGTCATGGGAACCGGTTTCTGCAAGCTCGCTTCCCAGATTCGTTTTGAAAATGCCTTTAACGCCAACATATGATTCTGCACCGAGCGCTCCCGCCGCCAGAATGAACAGCAGACATACGGAGGCCGCTTTTGCAAGCAGCGTGTTTCTTTTCATTTTGTTCTCCTTGTGAGCAGTATATGTCTGCAAAATAAAACGGCAGACTGCTGTTTTATAACACAACAGTCTGCCGTGTGTCCAGCCGCACCGCACGCTGATTGCGGAATTACGGCTCCGCGCCTCCGACAATCGTAATGCGTCCGTCTGTTTCGGGCATTACCGGCTGCGCAAGCGTCTGCGCGTATTCGATAACGATGTCGCTGAGCAGCATCGATGTGTTGAACGTGTCCACACTGCGCGTGAGCGCCGTATAGCCGTCGCCGCCGCCGGCAAGATAATCGTTTGTAACGATGCGGTAGGTGCGCGCAGGGTCTACGGGCTCGCCGTTTATGGTCAAATCAGAAAGCGTGCCGGTTCCGTCAGCGTCATAGGTAATCGTGTAGCGCGCTTCTTTTGACACCTGCGCAAATCCGCCCGCTCCCTGCGGCACTGACGCGATAAAGTTAAACAGGTCAAGCACATCCTGACCGCTCAGCGCAACAACGTAGATGTAGTTTTCAAACGGCAGTACGGTCATGATGTCTTCTTTTGTAACGTCGCCCGCAGGGAGCGCCGCGCGTATATTGCCGCCGTTTGTGAGCGCAAAATCCGCTTCCATGCCGTGGGAACGAACGTACCATACCTGCGCGTCGCACGTGAGGTCTCCCAGCGCTATTTCGCGGTAGCGGCTCAGGCGATCGCCGAATTCAAATTCCGCGCCGGTCTGCATGACTACCTGCTTGAGGCTCGCGTTCGCTTCATCTGCGTACGGCTGAAGCAGCGCCGTCATTTCGGCGTCGGGCGGGAACGATTCGCTCGTGATTTCAACCGGCTGCCACGTAAAGTCGGCAACCTGGCCGTCAACGATCGTAAAGCGGCCTTCGCCGACGTATTTGCCCCATTCGTTTGCGGACACAATCGGCGTGCCGTTGATATAGAGCGGCTCTTCAAACTTCGTGTGCGAATGTCCGTCTATAATCAGGTCGATGCCGGGCACCGCTGCGGCGAGTTTCTGCGACGTATTCTGTCCTTCGGCTTCTTCAACGCTTCCCAGATGCGCGAGAACGATAACGATGTCGCAGAGCTCCTGCTCACGCAGTATCGGCACAAACATTGCGGCAGCTTCTATCTCGTCGGTGAACGTAAGGCTCTCATCGGGCGAGGCGATGACTGTCGTACGCAGCGTCGTAAGACCGATAATGCCTACACGAAAGCCGTCATAATCTTTAACGATGTAGGGCTTTCCGAGATAGCTCTGTCCGCGCGTGATGTTTGCGCACACCCAGTCAAAGTCGGACTGCTCCATCTGCTGCTGCAGAACGCTTAAATCTCCGTCAAACTCATGATTGCCGAACGTAACGGCGTCATAGCCGATCAGATTGTAGCCTGCAATGTCGGGTTCCGCATGGAACATGTTGGAGAGCGCGGAACCGGTGTTGATGTCTCCGGCATCCACGACAAGCACGTTTTCATTCTCTGCACGCACCTGTTTGACGAACGCTGCGCGTTCGGCAAGACCTGCAATTCCTTCTTTTGAAAGCGTCGTGCCGTGGTGGTCATTCGTGTGCAGCACCGTGAGCGTATACGCTTTTCCCGCTTCACGAACCGGCGCGTCTGCGGCTGCTGCGGTGCTTGAACTCGCACAGCCTGCCGCGAATACGGCGGCAGTCAATACTGCCGCGATAATGGATAATCGCTTCATACCATCTCCTGTAACTGTTTTCAGATTTTATACCATTTTATTTCATTTGCTTCCAGTTCAAGTTCAAAGCTGGAGGAGTCTCCGCGGTATACGGTTGTGCGCTGTGGTTCATAGGTATTGTTTACGACGCAGTATTTGCCGTTCTGCACATACGCGTGCACTTCCACGTTATAGTTTGTGCTGAACCATGTGTGCAGGAGATCCTCCGCGTGAGACGACCACAGCACGGCGCGATAAAACAGGCGGTTGTTTTCAAACGTATACGGGAGCCCGCTGATGTACACGCCGCGGCCGCGGCCGTAGTCATGAACGGCAAGCTGCACTTCTTTGTCGTTCTGCACAAGAATCCTGGTATCGGCAAGCGCGTACATGTTCTTTTTGCCTTCGCCAAAATCGATATGCTCAGCCGCGTCCTGCGTGATAAAATGGTCGCAGCAGTCCCAGTTGTATTTGTCGTAATTAAGCGTAAAGCCCGTTTCTTTTTCCACGCCGAGCACGTCGGCAAGCTGGATAAACCTTCCCTGATACTGGTGCCCGCTTGGCTCTCCGACTCCGATAAAGCCGCCGCCATTCCAGACGAACGAACGCACGGCACTTGCGATATCGGGGTCTTCCCAATACGCGCCGCCGGTGTGCGCAGTGTCTCCATCGCCAACGCTGACAAGCACGTCTATGCCGTCAAGGATACGGGGATCAGCTTTTATGTCGTCAAAGCTGATAAACTTCACGTCAAACGGCGCGCCTGAAAGAGATTCGATAATGCCTGCATAGCTGTAGTTCTGCTTCTGGTACAGCGCGTGATGCACCATATGGCAGCCCCACGCGCGCATTTTGCCCCAGCAGTTAAGCACTGCGACTGTTTTTACGCAGTAGGGCGTCGTACCGCGGATGTTTTCGTACAGCGTACGGAATTCCTCGCACACGCTCTGCACATATGCGATAAATTCGGGGAAGTCAAGGGCGAGCTTAAGGTATCCGCCGTAGCCGATGCGGTCAATCGGTTTGCGCAGAATCGCGCGGCGCGCCGTTACCCAGTTTATCTTTGCTTCTTTTACCGGGTCGCCGCCTTCGTGGAACGTGTCGGGAAAGAAATACGGCAGAAAGCGGCCTTCCGTGTATTTCACGCCGGATATGTCGCTGATAAGGCGCAGCGTACTGCCGTTGCCGACGCTTCCGACAACGGCGTCGAGCCCGATTGTTTTGAACTCGTCAAGAAACGGCTCCGTGCCGATCCAGTGATCGCCAAGGAACATCATCGCTTCTTTGCCGTATTCGTGCGTGATGTCTACCATTTCTTTTGCGAGCTTTGCCACTTCGCGCCGCTGAAACGCCTGAAAGTCGCGGTATTCTTTTGACGGGATGCGGTACTGGTTATTATGATACCCCTGGTCTATGATAAACTCCGGCCGGAACCGGTATCCGACTTCTTTTTCAAACTGCTCAAGGATACAGGGAGACACAGAAGCGGAATAGCCGTACCAGTCCACGAACTTTTCGCGCGCCTGTTCGTCAAATACGAGCGTAAACTGATGAAAGAACGTCGTGTAGCGGATAACGTCTACATACGGATGCGTTTCGATAAAGCGGCGCAGGCGCTTCATCGTAAACTCATGCGTCTTAGGCTGGCGCACGTCAAACGTAATCTGGTGCTCGACGTTCTTCCAGCCGTTTACGACTGCGTTGTACATATGCACCGGATCCCACATGATAAACGCAAGAAAGCTTACCGTGTACTGGTGGAACGGCGCGGCGTTCGGAATATGCACGCATCCGTCATCGCTATTGTAGCTCCATTGGGACGGCGGCACCACGGCGCCGCACGTGCGGTCTATAACTTCCCACCAGCGTTCGCAGTCTTTTGGATTGACGGCGAGCATGTCGGGGTACAGCCCGTCCATTAGCTTGATGCACAGTTCGCCGCCCGCGCATGAGCGGAACGGAGTCATCAGATACATCTGCTGTATTTCATCCGGATTGGCTTTTGCCCATGCATTGTCTTTGCGCGTCGTGTAGTATGTGGCGTAGATTTTCGCGCCTGCGTCTTTGAGTTCCTGCGGAAAATCGGTGCCGTCGCAGTCGCGGATTGCGTCCGCTCCCCATTTGCGCAGAACTTCAAGCGTCTGCGGTACCACATCCGTGTCAGTCGGTATCGTAACCCTGCCTGTCAGTTTTTGCTGATCGCTCATGCGATGCTCCTTGTATAAAATAGAAATTGCGCTGTCTCAAGATACGCGGTAAAACGCCGGCTTATCCTTTGAGACCGCCCATTGAAATGCCTTTTGTGAGGTTTTTCTGCACAAAGCAGTACACGATTAACACCGGCAGCATAACGATTACCAGACCCGCGTACAGCCGCCCATAGTCTGTCGCGACTTTTGCTTCCTGCATAATGCTTAACAGGCCGACCGGCAGCGTCCGGTGCGCGTCCGTAATCAGGAATGTCTGCGCCACCAGATATTCGTTCCAGTACGCGAGGAACTGAAACAGGATAACTGTAAGAATACTCGGCATACACAGCGGAACGATAATGCGCAGCAAAATACCCCAGTTGCCGCAGCCGTCTATGCGCGCGGCTTCTTCATAGCCTTTCGGAAGCGACGTAAGGAATCCCGAAAGCAGATACACAGAAAACGGCACGCTCGTAACCGCGTTGATAACACAGACGGTAAGCAGATTGTCCGTAAGGGCGAGGCTGTTGCCTAAAAACGTTTTTCCCGCTTCGTTTACCATTAAATAAATAGGATAGACAATGTAGTTTACATTGATGAACAGTCCCGCCATCATGATAAGGCGCAGCGCCTTTCTGCCTGGAAACTCATAGCGGCTCAAGACATACGCCGTCGGGATAACCAGCACGACGAGAATTGCCATTGAGATTGCAGTAACAAAAATAGAGTTCAGAAAGTAATCGCCCATGCGCGCGGCAAACCACGCGTTCTGATAGTTTACGAGCTGCGGCACTGCCGGAAACGAAAACGGGCTCTGCCGTATTTCGGCGCTTGTCTTAAACGATGATATAAGCGTCCACAGGATAGGATAGGCAAAAATAACGGTAAAGATGCCGAGCAGCAAATATGAGATAAAATGCTTTGCTATGTATTGCAGCGGACTCAGTGTCGGGTGCAGCATTGTGCCGCTTCCATATACGTTCTTGTTATGTGTTGATTTCATCATGCCCTCCTTCTCTTAGTTGAGCGGATCGCGCTCGGTGAGCTTGTTTACAATCAGCGCAAGCCCATATGCAAAAATAAACAGCACGGTGCCGATGGCCATTGCGTAGCCGAACGAACCGTTTGCACGCTGACTGCTCATGTATACGAGCAGCACATTGCTCGCACCGTCAGGGGCGCCGTTCGTCATTGCCGTTACGAACAGGAAGCTCATGTTGATGGTGCTGATAATAAAGAAGGTGAGTGTAACGCGGATTACCTGCCACGTCATCGGCAGCGTAATGACAAAAAACTGCTGTACTTTTGACGCGCCGTCAAGCCCCGCGCTCTCATACAGCTCGTCCGGAATGGAATCCATGCCGGCGATATACATAACCATGTAATAACCGATAGCCTGCCAGATCATCGCGACGGCGATAGCCCACACGACCTGATCAGGATCTCCCAGGACGCCTGTATACTGCTTGCCGAATGCGTTGTATATGGGCCCGAGTATACCGTAATCGCTTGAATAGAACATGTAGAAAATCGCCGAAATAACGACGATTGAAAGAATATTGGGAATATAAAACAGTATCCTGAAAAACGCCTGCCCTTTAAGGTGCCCTTTTGCCAGGATGCTGGCGAACAGGAGCGCAAGAACAAACGTAACGCTTGTAACAACGACGATTAAGAAAATCGTGTTCTGGAATGCTTTCCAGAAATTATCATCCTGAAATAAAATGCGGTAGTTTTCAAAGCCGACAAATGTCTTTGCGCCCAACAGCCCGTTCCATTCAACAAACGAAAGGCCGAGCATATTAAAAATAGGATACACGACAAAGATAAAATAAAGAATAAAAGTCGGTATCGTGCAGACGGCAATAAAACGTTTTGCCGCTCCATCCAGCTTTCGTTTCATACGATCCTCCTTCAGCGCTGTGCGCATATAAAACACCGGCCTGCTTTATAAACGCAAGCCGGTGTGCAGCAAAAGCAAATGAGTCTGTACTAGTTCATAGATGCTTTCAGTTTGGCGCTGTCTTCCCGCA
This sequence comes from Candidatus Treponema faecavium, assembly GCA_019113455.1. Taxonomy (GTDB): domain Bacteria; phylum Spirochaetota; class Spirochaetia; order Treponematales; family Treponemataceae; genus Treponema_G; species Treponema_G faecavium. The sequence goes on from DXHG01000128.1 coordinate 10,688, forward strand.
GCTGTGTTATCCAGTCTTCAACAGTCTTTGAACCATTCATAACGCTGTCCATCGTAAAGCAGTACGTCTGCTTCCAGTCTACGCCGGGAGCTGACGCCGCAGCAAAACTGCCGATAAGCACTTTTGCCGTGCCGTCATAGTAGCCTTCATAACCGGCGACAGCACCCGGATTCATGCCCGCTTCAATCGCTATCTCGTCGTATCCCACTGCGGGAACAAACGCACCGTTGCCGTATTTGGCAATGAGAGAAAGACCCTCGCGGCTGTAAATGTACAGGATAAATTTTTCCGCAAGTTCAGGCACTTTGGTGTTCGTGCTGATATATATCTGCTCGGCGTTGACGGTGCCGTAGCGGTCGCCGCCGGGAGCAAATGCAAGGAACGGCGCAGAACCCCAGTTGAATCCTGCAGGCGTTGTATCTGCCATTTCGCCTTTTACCCAGTCACCGTTTACCATAAACAGCGCGCGTCCGTCAATGACCGCCTGCTGGTTGTTTTTGAATCCGTCCGTGTTCGCATTGCCGACAGTCGTCGGAAGAATATAGTCTTTCAGCTTGCCCATGTTTTCAAACACGGCGCGCACTGCGGGCTCTTCCCAAATGGGATCGTAATTGAACGCCTGCCTAACAACGTCTTCGCCGGCGCTCGCAGCGATGCTTGCCGGAACCATCGTGTCCAGATAGCCGGCTGTCGGATAGGTGAACAGATACGGCGTGTTGGGATCAGACGCGCGTTCCTGATTCAGCAATTCGCCGAGCGCAAAAAACTCGTCCCACGTAGAAGGCATTTCGTATTTGCCCTCTACTTTTGGGCCTTCAACGCCGTCTCCGTCGTTTTCATAGAACAGGTCGGCATTAAAGAACAGACCGTTGCTCGAGAAAAAGAGCGGCAGCATATAGTTTGTCGCGTCTCCCGCATACGGATTGGTAATGCCGTTGCCCATAACGGACGGCAGAATACGATCTTTAAGCTTTACGTTTTCGTTATACACATTCTGCTCAAGCAGGCCGGTAAGATCGCGCAGCGCCTTACTTGAAATCATCATTTCCGTCAGCTGCGCCTCGCGGCCGGTAGCCAGATACAGCACATCAGGACCAGCGCCCGCCATAATCTGCGGATTGATCGTGCTTTCAACCTGCACCTCGATTGTGAGCTGCACTTCCGTTCCCGGATACGCCGCTTCAAAGCCTTTTTTCAGCTCCAGCCAATAGGCGTCTCCATACGCGCCTTTAAGACCGGCAACATGCAGCACCTGCTTCTGGCTGGCACTGTCCTGACCGCCGCCGGCATACAGACCGCATACGAGCGTGAGCGCCGCACATACACCAAGAATTGTCTTTTTCACTTGTACCTCCCGAATATTATGGATACTATTCTCTGGTTACATATCCTAAAACGCTTTCGGTGCCGGCTCAATATATATCTTGCGTATTTATATATATATCTTGTCTTTCTGAACGGCATGTGCATAATACCAGTATGAGCAATTCCCGTTTTATGTTTTCCGATGCCGAGAGTGCCATTGACAGCGCCTCCGGTACGCCGCGATTGCAGTATATCACACATTCAAAGTATGAAGCGGACTGGTGTTCCGTGCCGCATTCGCATCCGTTTGCGGAATTTATCTGCATCGAAAGCGGGGAAGGTCAGTACCGCATCGACACGAACACGTACTATGTGCAGCGCGGCGCGCTTATCGTGATTCCCGCAAACAGGCTGCACACGGAACAGTCGTCTGAGACAGATCCGCTTGCATACTACGCGATGGGCGTTGCGAACATATCGCTGCATGTGCCGGAGCTTTCGCCGGAAGAAGATAAAACGATGCGCCCGCTTATTTTCTCGCTGGGGGCGCATACTGAACAGGTTCGCTCGCTGTTTGCCGGAGTGTACCGCGAAATAAAAAAACAGGAAGCGGGATACGAGCTTATGGCTGCAAGCCTGTTGTTTCAGTTTATCGTATTTCTGCTCAGACAGACGCCGCTCGCGCCATGCGCTGGCTGCGAGCCGCCGCCGCGGCTTGATTTTGCCGCCGTTAAGGAATACATCGATGAGCACTATACGGACCGCATCACGCTTGCACAGCTTGCAGACGTGGCGCACACGAGCAAGTTTCATCTGTCGCACAAGTTCAGCGAACAGATGGGCATACCGCCGGTAGCCTATTTAATAGAAAAAAGAATCACAGAAGCAAAGCAGCTTCTGGTTTCAACGCAGATGTCGGTTGCCGATATCGCAAGCGCCGTGGGGTTCCCGTCGGCGTGTCAGTTTTCGCAGCGCTTCAAGCGCTCTGCGGGCTGCTCTCCTGCGGAATACCGGCGCTGCCGGCACTCCGCGGGGCACAAGTAACCTGCGGGATGTGCAGCAGGCGGCGAATAAGCTCGGCGCACACGTCGGGGCTGCTCATCACGCGGCAGAACATAAAGTCGTTTGATAACGGCAGTGTTTTCCGCGCGGCAAAAGCCGCAGTAAAAACGCGCAATATATGCTATACTGATGCGCATATCATTCATCTTTTGAGGAACCAGTATGGCAGACACACAGCAGCCGGAACATGAAGACCAGGCGCACAAAGACAAGCCCAAACGGCGCTACACGCTCTATTCGCTTGCAGGCGCCTATCTTTTGTATCTCGTCTACGAAATGATCGCAGACATAAAAGACGGCACGGCGACAAACCTCGCGTTCGCCGTGATTTCCTGTATCCTGTTCGGCGCGGCAGGCATCGCGTTTCTCGTATACGCGTGGCGCATGACAAAAAAGCAGAAAGAAGCGGATCTCGCTGAGCTTGAAGAAACGCGCCGAAAGGAAGCAGAAGCCGCGCGGCAGGCGGAACTTGACGCGCAGAACGACCGCCATTTTCTTGACGATTATACCGCGCCGGAAGAAAACACACAGGACGATGACAGCAGCGATGAGCGCCACTTTCTTGACGAAGGCTACGACCCAAACACCGATGAAGACCTTGGCAGCGAGGAAAACGAAGAAAAAGAGCAGGACGCGGCGCGCACATGAATATCGTACTGTTTGCCCCACACGAAATCAGCGCGCCGCTTGCACTCAGCGACAGCCGCGCGCAGCACATCCGCGGCGTACTGCATAAAAAAGCCGGCGACACATTCGCGGCGGGTATAGAAAACGGACAGGCGGGCAGCGCGCGCATCGACCGCATAGACGAGCAGGCGGGTCTGCTGTATTTTTCGTTTACGGCGCAGACTGACGGCGGCCATCTCTATCCGCTTTCGTTTATCGTGGGATTTCCCCGCCCGATACAGCTCAAACGCCTCTTTCGCGACGCGGCGGGGCTCGGCGTGCGGGAACTGCACCTGTGCGGCACCGAGCTCGGCGAAAAGTCCTATATGCAGACGACGCTCATCACGCGCGGCGCGGCGCACGACCTGCTGCGCGAAGGCAGCATACAGGCAAAGAGCACGCACGTGCCTGAGCTGTACACGCACGAAAGCCTTGCCTCATGCCTTTCAGCCCTCTCAGGAGAAGGCAGGCTTGCACACGCAGGCGCGCTTGCCGCGCTCGACAACGTGCGCCCGCGTGTTTCGTTTCCTGCATTCCTCGGTGCAAAAGCCCAAACAGAACTGAACCGCCGCGGCGTGTGGGCGGCAGTCGGAAGCGAGCGCGGCTGGACAGACGGCGAGCGCGCCCTTCTTGAATCGCACGGCTTTGTGCGCTGCTCGCTCGGGCAGCGCGTGCTGCGCACGGAGACCGCCGTTACCGCCGCCGCAGCCATCGCACTCGCGGCAATGGGCATATTATAGAAAAAAGGGGAACTGAATCTCCGTCCCCTTTCCAGGCGGTATTTACGCTGCACGTGCGGCGGCAGATTGCAGTTTACTGCGGGGGGGGGCTGCGTGTGTACGCGAGTGCAAGACTGTGCGGTAAGCCTGTACTGCTGTAAAGATGGTGTGCGTTTGAACATATGCCGCCAGCAGCAAATTTGCCGATGGCAAATGTAAAAAAAGTGGGTCAGCATTTGTACATGCCCGCACGCACACGCAGCAGTTCTCAGGGACTAACTGCAAAACAAGCCCCGCAGCGGCACACTGCAAACACACCATCTGCAGGCTTTTTTTTGCACTTTGTGTGCTATACTGATTACAAACATACGATGCATACTAGTATAAAGCCGTCGCTTTTCGGAGGTTTGTATGATGCAAAGCCATAAACACAGAGCATATATGCTGCTTGCGGCAGCCGTGCTGCTGGGCGCGTTCGTTTCATGCGGGAATCTGCTCCTGCCTGAGGCGGAGCCGCCGGAACAAGGAGGTGCGGCGGCAGGCGGCGATACCGGCGGCATAGCGGTGCGCATCGAGTTTCCCGGGGCTGCCGCGCGCACGGCGATGCCGGACTACGCAAGCCTCAGCTGGGATATAACCGCTTCGGACCAAACGGGAACCGTGCAGGCTCAAGGCACGTATCCAAGCCTGACTATATCGCTTCCGCACGCGGGAGAATGGACATTCACCGCGCGGGGCACGAACGGTGCAGGCGAAGAAATCTTTTACGGCGAACAGTCTGAAACGATACAAAACGGCGCGGACAATTCCGTGATAATCGCATTGGGCCCCGGGCAGGCAATGCAGAACGGAACAGGCAGCATACGCCTTGCAATACAGACTGCGGGCACAACGGTTCAGGCGGTGTATTACAAACTGGCGCCGGCGGGAAACTCTACCGGAGGGGGAGGCACTACTAACGATTCCATTGCGCAGATAACCGAAAAAGACGGCGAAGGAAACTGGCTTTTTTCGCAGGACGGCATTAACGCGGGCACGTACCTGCTCTATCTGTATTTTACCGACAGCTCAGGCGCGACGGTGTACGTAACGGCAGAATCCGTGAACGTGTGGAGCAGCATGACGGCCGACCGCTGGGTAAAAACGGGGAGCACGCGGTATCTGACAGAAGACGGCAGGTTTATCCTTACGCAGGATATTATAGATGATTTTGGCGCGTCCGTGGGAAATGTCGTCTATGTGAGCGCGTCCGGCTCCGACGAGGAGGACGGCATCGGTTCCGTTATCGCTCCGGTGGCGAGCGTCGCTCGGGCGATAACGCTTTTGAACAACGCGGGCACGATTGCGGTGCTGGGCGACGTACCGACAGCGGAAACGGCGATTACGGAGGGCATGGACGTCGTCATACAGGGCGCGGATGCGGACGCGCGGCTTGCAGCCGCGGGCGGCAGCGTGTTCAGCATAACAGGCGAAAGCATTGTCGTTATAGACGGCGGCGCGTTTGCAATGCAGGACGGAAGCGCGGTAACAGGCAGTACACACTGCACCAACGGCGCTGTCCGTGTGAACGGCGGTACGTTCACGGTGAGCGGTTCGGTGCAGATAACGGGAAACACCGGCGGCAACGTGTATCTTGCAGCGGGACAGACGATTACGGACGGCGGACTTTCCGCAGCCGCCCGCATCGGTGTGAGCGGCATTGATGCCGGCGGAAACGGACTCATACAGATAACGGCGGCACCGGTTGCAGGAGCCGCAGACATATTCAGCGCGGACACGGCCGGATACGAATTGCTTGCGCCCGGCGGAACCGCAGTATATCTGTTTAATACGAACATGCCGCAGGACCCGTTGCGCGAAGTATGGTACACACAGGGCGGAACAATCACAACCGGCTCGTTCGAGGACGCGAAAAACTACGCAAACGCCAACAGCGATACGCTCATCACGCTGACCACGAATATCGACAGCTCCAGCACCGTATTCGGCACGGGGTATACAGGGCCGATAG
>DXHG01000129.1 GCA_019113455.1 Candidatus Treponema faecavium
CCGTCAGGAGAGGCTGCGGGACGCCGGGCAGGCTGCGGAATCGGCACCTGATGAAACGACGCCGCCGTAACCGGCGTCGCAGACGAAGCTTCGTAGACGACGGAGCGGCTTTGGCCTGTATCCTGTATCTCAAACCACACAAGCGCGCGCGCCGGTCCTGTCCAGAACACCGACACGGCAGTTACAAACATATCGGCATCGAGCGAGAACGTGTGCGCCCGCAGCTTTGACTGCATCGGTTCTCCGGCAGAAAGCCGGTAATATGCCATATGCCGTTTTTCGCTGACGATGACGAGCGCAGACATATCAGCCGAAATGCTGAACATATCCTGTTTGCAGCTGAACGCCTGCGGAAGCCGCCCGATAATCGTGCCGGCTTCCGCAAACGGAAAATACAGCGCGCGCGTGTACAGTTCATGCGCGGAAATATGGTATATCAGCTCGCGGTCTATGTATATTAAATCTGATGCAGAAGCCCACTGCACGGCAGAAATACTGCCGCGTCCGATGCGGCGGAACTGTTCTTCCGGCTGCACCGCGCTGAACGCCGTCTCCGGCGAAGAAAAAAAGAGCGCGCCGTCATGCTCGTATATCAGCACGCTGCTGTCTGGAGACCAGCGCACCGGCACCGTATCGAGGCAGTACGCGGCGCCGTCAGCCAACACCACGGAAGACCCGGTATCGGCAGACACCAAAAGCAGTTCGCCGTACACGGCGCCCGTCCGCCTGATATAACAGTACCATCTGCCGTCAGGGCTCACCGCATACGGCGCGGCACAGCCTGTTTTTGCAGAAAGAGAGGGCGCCCGTTCGGAACCGAACGGATACAGCCGTTCCGTCTTACACGTATCATCGATTATATTGTAGCGGGCGCTGCCGTATCTGTTCCGTATTTGCAGAATTGAACCTTCCGACAGCAGTTCCATCGATTCGGGATACCATGTCAGCACCTGCGCCGTCCGTTCTTCATCGCTGAGATTGACGGCGCACAGCGCTGTATATGACGGCTCGCCCGAAAACTCTGACGTGATGCCGAACAGCACCGTATCATCCTCAGCGACGGCAGGCTCGGTAAAAGTGATTTCAGCGGCGGCAAACCATGCGCATACTGCTGCGGATAAAGCACAGAGCATATATTTAGCGTTCATTTTTTTTCTCCGATGCAGTAATCAGCCGCGAGAGCTCTGCCTCCAAATCGTTCAGTTCATGCTCAAGTTTTGATATTCTGTTCGTCCGCTCACGTATGCGCAGATGCTCTATTCTGCTGAAAACAGCTTCGATAACCTGCTCCGGAACAATGACCTGCAGCTGTTCGCAGCCGCACCAGGGACAAAACAGAAACTCGGAATTGATACTTCGTCCGCAGCCGCGGCATACGCAGACAGACTGCATGAATCCTCCCAAAAGGCAGTAGTATACAACAGCAATGCCGCTTTGATTATACCGGAACACGCTACTTGAGTACAGACAAGGGGTCTATCAGTTTGCCGTTTTTATACACCGTAAAATGCAGATGCGGCCCCGTTGAATAGCCGGTCGAGCCGACAAGACCGATCTGTTCGCCCTGCGCGACACGCTGCCCGACGCTCACCGGCGCCTTGCGCAGCATATGCGCATACAGCGTCTGATAGCCGTTTTCGTGATTGATAATGACATAGTTGCCGTATACGTTCGTAAAGCCGACGGCGGCTATTTTGCCGCTCATCGCCGCGTATATCGGCGTACCCGCCGACACAGCCATATCGACGCCTGTATGCGAAGACGCAACTCCGGTAAACGGATCGGCGCGGCGTCCGAAATACGAACTGATCCGGTATGCGGCTGAAAGCGGCTGCGCAAACAGTTCGCCGAGCGCCTTGCGCAGCGCCGTGCTGTCCATGACCGCCCCGGGAATAAACAGCCGCTGACCGTCAGAAAGCTCCGCGGCTGCAAGGTCGTTTACATCAAGGATATCTTCAACCGGCACGCCGTACCGCGCAGAAATACCGGCAAGGGAATCGTCGGCAGACGCGACATGCAGCACGCCGTCCATGGAAGGAACAGTCAGCAGCTGCCCTGAACGCAGCAGCCGCGTATTGTCTATCTCGTTTACCGAAATAAGCGTCGAAATATTTTTCAGCCCGAACCGGTATGTGATGCCGGAAATCGTGTCTCCTGACACGACACGGTACTGCGAATATGAAACCGGTTCGGTATATACCGGTTTCAGCGTATCACGCATGTCTTCAGGAATCGCCTCGCTGCCGGCGTGTTCCACCATGGACACCACAAAATCAGACATCGCCATGTTGAGCGTTTCAAGCTCTGCGGGCGGCAGATATGCCAGCTCCACAACGGGGGCAGTCCGCGACAGGTAAGAAATCAGCAGAATACCGGCACCGCATACGCACAGCGCGCCGTACATAATGCACAGCGGACGGCGCAGTGTCTTCAGACATTTCCGTATCATACGGAAGGCGCTTTCGGACTGACCGGCGGCAAGCGGGCGCGCGGCGTCGTACAGCGAGCCCGCCGCCGCATCGCCGGCAGCCGCTTTTACCGCATACGCGGAAGACGCGGCGCGCGCAGACGAGTGTTTCGCAGCACACGCAGGCGCAGGACACGGTGTGTAATAGCTGATGATTTCCATGGTCTAACTATCGACATAAAATAAATCAGATATTAGAATAACCAGACATGTCCGATAAAAAAATATATGGCTCAAAAGGCATTTCTATTATATGCGGATTATGTATAGGCGTCATGCTCAAACTGTTCGCCGTGGACATCCTGTACGTATCGGGAGATTCCATGAGTCCGACAATCCGCCACGGAGATATTATTTTTGTGAATAAACTTGCATACGGTCTTGTCCGCCCATTCGGTGCAGATCTCATCGCATCGTGGAGCAGCCCGTCCCCGGGCGATATTGTCATCTATATCTATAACAGCAGCGCCGTTGTCAAGCGCTGCATTGCAACAGAAGGCATGCCTCTGGATTTTTCGGCCGATTCTGGATATAGTCTGCATATTGGCGGGCATACCATCCCGCTCGACCAGGAACAATATCATAAACTGCACACGGCATCGGTTGTCCCTGACAATATGATTTTTGCCGTCGGCGACAACTATTCCGCCTCGGTAGATTCGCGCACCTATGGATTTATCGCAGAAAACAATATTTTAGGCAAGGTCCTATGGAAATAACCGATTTTATATCAAAAAAGCGCCTTGGCATCGGTCTTGCAGTTATTGCAGTTATCGTATTATACATCATAGCACACTTTATCGTTCTGGCATTCACGCCGGTAAAATATACACTGACGCAGGGAACCGCGCTTGAACGAGGCTCCATACTTGACCGCAACGGCAAACCGCTTGCGCTGCAGGTGTCTTTTTACCATTTATTCGCCAATCCGACGCAGATATCGGACGCAGAGCGTGTCTCAGGAATCCTGGCTCCGCTGCTTGGTATGCCGCAGGCAGAAATAGCGGAACTCTTAACAATACCTGACCGCCAGTTTGTCTATATCAAGAAAAAAATGGACGAAAGTGAGTACGACATAGTATCACGTGCCATCGATGAGCAGAAACTCACCGGTCTCAGTTTTGAACAGGTGATGGGCCGCATGTATCCCGAAAACGCGCTTGCCTCGCAGCTTGTCGGCTTTATGGGAGACGACGGCACGGGACTTGCCGGCATTGAGTATTCGATGCAGCATATTCTTATGCCGCAGACAGCAGAAGAACAGACCGGCATTATACACGGCAAAAACGTGTATCTGACAATCGACGCCAATTTGCAGTATAAACTTGAGCAGATTGCCCGCGAATCGATGGCGCAGACACATGCCGAAAGCATGATGATACTTGCCGCCGAGGCGAAAACGGGCGAAATACTCTCATACATCAGCCTGCCGGCAAGCAATCTCAATACCTATCCGTCTTCATCAGCGGCAGAAAAAGCCGACCGTCCTGCGATGAGCGCCTATGAACCGGGCTCCGTGTTCAAGATATTCTCCGTCGCTTCGTTTATCGACACCAATTCCATTTCTGAAACAGACACCTTTGTCTGCGACGGCGTATACGACATACATACTACAAACGGAGAGCACGTGCGCATTACCTGCCTTGACCATCACGGCACAGAAACGCCGCGCGACGCGCTCCGGTTCTCCTGCAACGATGCGCTCGCGCAGATGAGCGAACGCATCGATTCCGAACAATTTATCGAAAAAATACGCGCGTTCGGCTTCGGCGAGCGCACCGGCATAGAGCTTCCCGGAGAAACGCCCGGTTCTGTCAAGTCAGTCGGCGATCGTCTCTGGTCGGGGCGCTCCAAACCGACAATCTCTATCGGGCAGGAGATAAGCGTGTCAGCGCTGCAGATGATACAGGCGGCATCTGCGTTCGCAAACGCCGGCATTCCCATAAAGCCGACGGTTATTTCGCGCATTACCGATTATAACGGCAATACAGAGTACGAACACACGCCCGTATACAAAGAGCGCGTCATTTCTCCCTACACGGCAGACTACATCAGAAGCTGTATGCTCAGTACTGCCGAAAGCGGAACCGGCAGCCGCGCCGCGCGCGGAGACATCAATATCGGCGTAAAAACAGGCACCGCACAGATGGCGGACACTGAACGCGGCGGCTACAGCGAGACGGATTTTCTGTCAAACTGTATCGCGCTCTTCCCGATAGAAGACCCGCAGATTATTCTCTACATCGTTATCGAAAAAGCGCAGGGAGAAACCTATTCCGGCCGCATTGTAGCTCCTGTTATCGGCGAAGCGGCAGACGTTATCATAGACCACCTCGGTATTCAGCGCGGCGGCACGTCTTCTTTTGCGCACAGCGGCCTGATCACCGTGAACCGCGAACCGGAACTGACGCTTACCGATACCGTGCCTGACTTTACCGGCATGTCAAAACGCAGCGTCCTGCCGCTGCTTGAACGCGACGACATACGCGTAATCATGCACGGCGACGGCTGGGTTACCGCGCAGTCGCCCGCGCCGGGCACGCCGGTTACGGAGAACATGGTAATTGAACTCACCTTCAACTGACAGCCGCCTGCCTGACGCCGTACAGGCGTCGGCAGGCACTGTATCCGGCGTATACCCTTCAGCGGCGCTCTTTGCACAAAACGCCGCACTTTTTGCCGCACGCTTTCCGGAACTATCCGCACTGTATGCGGCACAGTTTGCGCAGGCGCCGCAGCTCCCTGAAAGCTGGCAGCTCCTCGCCGCCAAAAACGGCTCCGTAACGGTAAAAGAAGACGACGTGCTTTTACATTCGGCATATGCGCCTGAAAAAGAAGCAGCACAGCAGGTACAGCAGGCAGCAGACGCGTCATGTACCGCAGGCATCTTCTGCGCGTTCGGACTCGGCTATGCGCCTGACGCGTTTGCCGCGCAGTATCCGGACAAACAGCTCATTCTGATCGAACCTGACGCTGCGCGTCTTGCCGCCGCGTTTTCGCTGTTCGGCTGGGAGCGCATCCTGCGGCACCCGCGCTGTATGCTGATTCTCGGCGCGGCGGCAGACACAACCATACACGCGCTTGACACGGCGGATCTTTCGCAGGCGCACATTTTCCGCGTACCCGCGCATATACGCCATGCGCAGCAGTATTTCGACACGCTCGGCACGCTCATCGCCCGCAACCAGCAGAAGCAGGAAATAAACCGCAGAACGGCACAGGCGTTCGCTCCGCTCTGGCTCAAAAACAGCGCCGCAAATATGAGCCGCCTCGTACAGCTTGCAGGCGCAGCCTCGCTTGAAAACGCGGCCCGTCCGTACCCCGCCTGTATTTTGGCTGCGGGCCCGAGCCTTGCTGATGCGCTGCCGTTTCTGCCGCAGCTTAAAGAACGGAGCCTCCTTATCTGCGTCGACACAGCGCTCAGAGCCTGCCTGCGCCGCGGCGTACAGCCCGACGTCGTCGTAACGGCTGACCCGCAGTACTGGAATTCCCGCCACCTTGCGGGTCTCGCCTCCCCCGGCTCGCTTCTGATTACCGAGCTCGCCGCGTACCCGAGCGTGTTCCGCTTTCCATGCAGAGCAATACGCCTGTTCTCCTCACCGTATCCGCCGGGCGTCTATATCGAACGGCACGGTTCCCCGCTCGGTACGTTTTCGCCGGGCGGCTCGGTTGCGTCCGCGGCATGGGAATTCGCACGCTTTGCAGGCTGCGGGGAGATCTATATCGCCGGTCTTGACCTCGGATTCCCGAGCGGACAGACGCATGTGGCAGGCAGTCTCTTTGAGGAACAGCTGCACGCGCGCTCAAACCGCCTGCACACCGCGCAGACGGAAACCTGCGCCGCCGTCTATACCGAAAATCAGGCGCAGGCACGCAGCTATGACGGGAACACGCTGTACACCGACAGCAGGATGAAACTGTATGCATGGTGGTTTGAAAGCAGAATCGCCGCGTTTCCCGCCGTGCGCACCTATACATTCTCTCCGCGGGGAATGGAGATTCCCGGCATAGCGCCCGTCCCGCTCACGCAGTTTATACAAATGCATCCTGCCGCCGACCGCAGCGCCCTTGAAGCGGCGCTTTTTGCAGACGCGCCGCCTGCACTGCGCGCCGAAACGCTTGCACAT